>NZ_JBFUHY010000006.1:0-173488 GCF_056402155.1 Pseudomonas sp. P4_C1 | reverse complement strand
TGCCGGGGCACATGAACGTGTTGCTGGCCGAGGCCGAAGTGCCTTACGACCAGGTGTTCGAGATGGACGACATCAACTCCGAGTTCGGCCAGGCCGACGTGGTGCTGGTGCTGGGGGCCAACGACGTGGTCAACCCGGCGGCGAAGAACGATCCGAAATCGCCGATTGCCGGCATGCCGATCCTCGAGGCGTTCAAGGCCAAGACCATCATCGTCAACAAGCGCTCGATGGCCAGCGGCTATGCCGGTCTGGACAACGAGCTGTTCTACCTGGACAAGACCATGATGGTGTTCGGTGACGCCAAGAAGGTCATCGAAGACATGGTCAAGGCTGTCGAGTAACCCTCTGCGGTACACAGAACGCCCCGACTCGTCGGGGCGTTTTTGTTTGCGCAAATCGTCGGACAAACTATTCTTTTGTTACCGATCCGGTAACGGTGTTTTGCTTGAAAGGCCCGGAATAGACGCCTCGATTGCGACCTTGGTAGCGGGACAGAAGCTGGCGCAATTCACTAGACTGCACGTCCTGCTACCTGTTGCCCGAGATAACAATCCATGTACCGTGACCGTATTCGCCTGCCTTCGTTGTTGGACAAAGTGATGAGCGCTGCCGACGCTGCCGCTCTGATTGAGGACGGCATGACCGTCGGCATGAGTGGCTTTACTCGCGCCGGCGAAGCCAAGGCCGTCCCCCAGGCGCTGGCCGAGCGCGCCAAGGTCACGCCGCTGAAGATCAGCCTGATGACTGGCGCAAGCCTGGGCAACGACCTCGACAAGCAGTTGACCGAAGCTGGCGTGCTGTCGCGACGCATGCCGTTTCAGGTCGACAGCACCCTGCGCAAGGCGATCAATGCCGGCGAGGTCATGTTCATCGACCAACACTTGTCGGAAACCGTGGAGCAATTGCGCAACCAGCAATTGAARCTGCCGGACATTGCCGTGATTGAGGCCGTGGCGATCACCGAGCAGGGGCATATCGTGCCAACCACCTCGGTCGGCAACTCGGCCAGCTTCGCGATTTTCGCCAAGCACGTGATCGTCGAGATCAACATGGCGCACAACCCGAATCTCGAAGGTCTGCACGACATCTATATTCCGACCTACCGTCCGACCCGTACACCGATTCCGCTGGTCAAGGTCGACGATCGCATTGGCAGTACCGCCATCCCGATTCCAGCGGAAAAAATCGTCGCCATCGTGGTCACCAACCAGGCTGACTCGCCTTCCACTGTGCTAGCGCCGGACGCCGAGACCCAAGCCATTGCCGATCACCTGATCGACTTCTTTAAACAGGAAGTGGCAGCCGGACGCATGACCAACAAGCTCGGCCCGCTACAAGCCGGTATCGGCACCATCGCCAACTCTGTGATGTGCGGCCTGATCGACTCACCGTTCGAAGACCTGACGATGTATTCCGAGGTGCTGCAGGATTCGACCTTCGACCTGATCGATGCGGGCAAGCTGAGTTTTGCGTCGGGCAGTTCGATCACCCTGTCGAGCCGGCGCAATGCCGACGTGTTCGGTAACCTGGAGCGCTACAAGGACAAACTGGTCCTGCGCCCGCAGGAGATCTCCAACCACCCTGAAGTCGTGCGCCGCCTCGGCATCATCGGCATCAACACGGCACTGGAGTTCGACATCTATGGCAACGTCAACTCCACCCATGTCTGCGGTACACGGATGATGAACGGCATCGGTGGCTCGGGCGACTTCGCGCGCAACGCGCACCTGTCCGTGTTCGTGACCAAGTCGATCGCCAAGGGCGGTGCGATCTCCAGCGTGGTGCCGATGGTTAGCCATGTTGACCATACCGAACATGACGTCGACATCCTCGTGACCGAAGCGGGCCTGGCAGACTTGCGCGGCCTGGCGCCCCGGGAGCGTGCCCGAGTCATCATCGACAAGTGCGTGCACCCCGATTACCGCCAGGCGCTGAATGATTACTTCACCGCCGCATGCGCCATCGGCGGGCACACCCCGCACATCCTGCGTGACGCCCTGAGCTGGCACATAAACCTGGAAGAAACCGGGCAAATGCTGAAGAAGTAATTGCTACAGATAGCAGCTGGCGCAAACACAGTTTCGTCAGCTGGCTCTTACCCGCCTCCCAATATGAAAAAAACTGTACTGCTGTACCGGTCATTTCCCGAGGAAAATTCCTACCTTACCGAGCCAAAACAGCAATTTTGCACCTTAATAGTGCGCATAGGTACAGTTGCCTCAATTTTGACCAGTACACCCCCTATAAACAGTTAACTGAGCCCTCACAATACAGATGAACTGTATCTACAGAGACTAGGCAAACGAGAGGATCATGGGCACCAGTTAAACCACTACCTAATCCCGCCATAAGCGGAAGGATGACCACCATGGAACGTACACTCAGTTCCGATCTGTTCTTTCAAGACACTGCTGCAAAAACCCAGGCTTCCCTGCCTCTGCGCGTTATCGCCAACCTGATGCTGTGGCAGCGCCGCATCACCAGCCGCCATCAACTGGCTCGCCTGGATTCGCGTCTGCTGGCTGACGCCGGGATTAGCGAAGCACAACGCTACGAAGAGCTGAGCAAGCCGTTCTGGCGCTAAGTTAGCGTCGCTGGCTCTGACCTGAAGGTCCACCGCCAGCAACCCGAATTGAAAAAACAAGACCCGTCGTGGGAAACCACGACGGGTTTTGTCGTTTTGGCCTGTCAAATCCAGTCTTACAGTAGGGAAACTCGGATACCAGTACAGTTTGCAAAAAATACAAATTTGATGAGTACAATATCATCGCAGTGTGTCTGTAGCGGATGTTCGGCCGGTGTCAGCATGGAACCCTCTACCTATCAGGACAGGGACCGCACCATGAATTTTTTACAGGATGTTTCCACCCCATCGGTTCAATCGAGACCTCGCCTGAACGGGGTCAGCGATCTGTTAACAGGGCTCTTCGCCAGTCTCGAAAGAGCGAGAACACGACGTTTACTGGCTCAACTCGATGATCGTCAGCTATCAGATCTTGGTATCAGCCACGCCGACCGCAGCAATGAATTGGATAAACCGTTCTGGCGCTGACTTCCTGCTGGCATGGTCGGGGCTGTTCGAACCGGTACGCACAAGCCTAATATCAGACCAGAACGTGGCGAACGCCGAGTGCCTGGCGTCTGACATTGCAGACACTGCGCCATATTTCAATTGGTCTACCCAAAGGAGTTACCCCAATGCCCCGTCTTCGCCTGCTTAGCGCCGCGGTCCTGTTTGCCGTGGCTGCCAGTGCCCAAGCCAGCAGCTTCATCGTGACCACGGACGCTGTAGTCAATGCGCTCAAAGCCACGTCCGATGCGACCACCGACGTCGTCTCGTCTTCGTTCAAGGATGACAAGATCGTGCTTGCCGCCCGTGACGACGCCGCCAGCTTCGTCGCCAGTGAAGGCTCCATCCGCGGCGTGAAACTGGAAAGCGCCATCGATCACATTCACCGCCAGGCGCCACAGCTGAACGCAACCGACGCCCAACTGGCGCAAGCGATCCTGACGATCTAAACGACTGCACAGACATGGGGCACGCCCGGCGCGCCCCAATGTTTCGACGCTGGCTCTAGATCGGGCCTTGCGCTAGCCTTGGGACTCATTTCCAACTGTCGAGTCTCATGCGTTTTCCTTCAAGTCTCTTGATCGCTCCAGTCTTGCTTACCCTTGGTTACTGCGGATCAACCCACGCTTATGACGCTTTCAACCTGTCCACCCAAGGCGTCGTCGCCAGCGGTTACGCCACAAGTTTGGTGACCAGCGCCCCCTTCGACCATAAACTGCTGCTCGCCGCCCAGGATGACGCCGCGGCATTCATTGCCAGTGACGGCCAACTGAGAGGCGCACGACTGGAGTCGGCCCTGCGGTATCTGCGCCGAACCCAGGCAAAACTTCATGCCAGCGACCTTGAACTGGCACAAGCAATTCTCGTCCAATAGTTATCCCTGCTTTTCTGGAGTCGTTCCATGCGTAACCCGCTGATTGCTGCCACCTTAGGCCTGCTGCTGTTGGCCGATGTGGCCCAGGCACATACTCTGGTTGCCACCAGTAATATGCTGATCCGTGCTACCCAGCGCACCCTCGATTTCACCTCCGACACCACCACGTCCATCCGCGATTCGAAAATCGTGCGCGAAGCCCAGGACGACGCCGCCAGTTTCGTTGCCAGCAATGGCGACATTCGTGGCGCTCACCTGGAGTCCGCTTTCGACCTGCTGCGTACCCGCGTGCCTGAAGCTCGCGACGCCAGTGATCAGGACCTCGCCGAAGCCATCCTCGCGCTGTGAAGCGTCCAGGCGCCTGGCTGCTGGCCGGGGCCCTGTTGCTGCTAGGCAACACGGCCCACGCAGGCCTTCAATTACAGCTAAAGACCGAAGGTCTGACTCCCGCGCAACAGCAAGCCAGCCAAGCTTTGCTCGATGAAGCCATGCAGGCACTGCCGCCACGCTTTATCGAGCAACTCGATCGACGCATCGACGTCGGCTGGACCGATGACATGCCACGCAACGCCTACGGTCAGGCATCGCTGGTGTCCGAGCTCGATCTGAACCGCAACCTGCTGGCCGGTCTCACCGATGGCAGCGCCGCGACGAAGAAAACCCATCGCCCCCATGGCACCGTGCGCCGGGAAATGCTGGCCACGGTGTTGCACGAGCTGACTCACATCTACGATCGCTCGCGCCTGTGGCCGGATGCCGAGCGCAAGCTGATTCAACGCTGCACCCAGCGCAACAACAGCTCAGGGCTGGTTGGCATTCCCGACCAATGCCGGGGCCAGTCGGATCGGCGTTTTACCCTCAGTGATGATCCACGCCTGCTCGACCTCGCGGGTTGGCAGCAATACGTAGGCCGTCGCGGTGAACGCGAACAGCACAATCGCCAGATTGCCCGCAGTCCGGACATCTACGAGACCAGCAATCCGAAGGAATTCGTCGCGGTCAACATGGAGTATTTCCTCCTCGACCCGGGCTACGCCTGCCGCCGACCCGCGCTGTACCGCTACTACAAGGAACATTTCGGTTGGGCGCCTGCCGCCAAAAACACCTGCAGTAAAACCTTCGCTTTCCTCAATGCCGGCAACGACTTCGCCAAGACACCTTTGGGCCAGGTCGATCCGGAGCGGGTGTATGCCGTTGACTATCTGCTGGCCGAGGCCAACCAGAACCTGTTCAGCCGCTGGGGCCACAGCATGTTGCGCCTGGTGATCTGCGCGCCGGGCCGACCACGCGGACCGGATTGCCGACTGGACCTGGACCAGCATCTGGTGCTGTCGTACCGCGCCTTCGTCGGCGACGTACAGCTGTCGAGCTGGGATGGCCTGGTCGGTAAATACCCGTCGCGGCTGTTTATCCTGCCGCTGTCCCAGGTCATCGACGAATACACCAAGACCGAATTGCGCAGCCTGGCCTCCGTGCCCCTGAACCTGTCGCGCAGAGAGATTGAAGACGTGGTGGGACGTGCCGCCGAGATGCACTGGAGCTACGACGGCAACTACTTCTTCCTGTCAAACAACTGCGCAGTGGAGGAACTGAAATTGCTGCGCGGCGGGACCAACAACCCGCAGTTGGTTGGACTCGACAACATCATGCCCAACGGTTTGCTGGAAGTGCTGAAGGGACGGGGACTGGCGGACACCAGTGTGCTGGACGATCCACGGGAAGCCCTGCGTCTGGGTTATCGTTTCGACTCCTTCCGCGATCGCTATCAAGCCATGTTCGATGTCCTGAAAAAGCACCTGCCGATCAAACAGGAAACCGTCGAAGACTGGCTCGACTTGAAAGCCGCGGAGCGTCGGCAATGGTTCGAGCAGGCTGATTTGCGCACCAGTGCGGCGTTGCTTCTGCTGGAGCAAGCGAGTTTTCGTCGGCAACTGCTGTTGGCCCAGGATGAAGTGAAACAGCGTTATCTGGGCGCCCGAGAACTGAAGAATGGCGGCATGGACAAGGCCAACGAGACGCTCAAGGACATTCTCGCCAACAGTGGCTTCCTCAGCCGGCCGGCGGAGCTGCTGGGTACCAACGGTTATGGCTTGCCGCAACCGAGCGAGTGGGAGCATCTGGAATCGGAAAGCAGCCAGCGCCAGAAGCAGCTCCTGGCACTGTCCGGGGATCTGGACAAGGAAGTGAGAGCGTTGCTTGAACCGGGCCGTGCCGCCGAAATGGCTGCCAATGAGGCCAACGTGAAACAGATTGGCGAGCACTTGCGCAAACTGCACAAGGCGTCAGGCGGGATAGAATTGCCTTGATAGCGCAACCTTGTGGGAGCGAGCTTGCTCCCACAAGGTTTACATCGTTCAGCCACACACAGCAAAAAGGGCTTCAGAACACAGTCCTGAAGCCCTTTTTGCTGTTTTGTCGGTGCCGCGAGGCTCTAATTCCTCTGTATCAGGAACTTTACCCTTAGCTGACGCGGGCTTTACGCACGCCGTCCGCCAACGCCGAGCACAGGCTCAATACACCGTCGACGGCCTGTTCTGCGGTTGCCGCATTGGCGATCTGGTCGATCAATGCCGACCCCACCACCACACCGTCAGCCAAGCGAGCGATGGACGCCGCCTGCTCTGGGGTACGGATACCGAAACCGATGCTGATCGGCAGGTCGGTATGGCGGCGCAGACGGGCGACCGCTTCCTCGACGTGTTCGAGCGTGGCGGCCCCGGCACCAGTCACGCCAGCCACAGAGACGTAGTAGACGAAACCGGAGCTGCCGTTGAGAACGGTCGGCAGGCGCACATCGTCGGTAGTTGGCGTGGTCAGGCGGATAAAATCCAGGCCCGCGGCCTGCGCCGGGTCGCACAGTTCGCCGTTATGCTCCGGCGGCAGGTCGACCACGATCAGGCCGTCAACGCCGGCCTCTTTGGCTTCGGCAATGAAGCGCGGTACGCCGTACATGTGGATCGGGTTGAAGTACCCCATCAGCACCAGCGGCGTTTCGTTGTTGTCCTGGCGGAACTCGCGAACCATTTGCAGGGTTTTCGCCAGATTCTGCTTGGCACCCAACGCACGGATGTTGGCGAGCTGGATGGCCGGGCCGTCAGCCATCGGGTCGGTGAAGGGCATGCCCAGTTCGATCACGTCGGCACCAGCCGCCGGCAAGCCCTTGAGGATGGCCAGGGACGTGTCATAGCCCGGGTCGCCGGCGGTCACGAAGGTCACCAGGGCGGCGCGGTTCTGTTCCTTGAGTTCGGCAAAACGCGTTTGCAGGCGGCTCATCAGTGTTTCTCCTGCTTTGATTGTTCCATATGGTGCATTACGGTCTGCATGTCTTTGTCGCCACGGCCGGACAGGTTGACCACCATCAGGTGATCCTTTGGCAGGCTCGGTGCGCGCTTGAACACTTCAGCCAGGGCATGGGCGCTTTCCAGGGCAGGGATGATCCCTTCCAGGCGGCAGCACTGGTGGAATGCAGCGAGGGCTTCGTCGTCAGTCACCGAGGTGTACTGAACGCGGCCGATGTCATGCAACCATGCGTGCTCCGGACCGATACCCGGGTAGTCGAGGCCGGCAGAGATCGAGTGGGCGTCGATGATCTGGCCATCGTCGTCCTGCAGCAGGAAGGTGCGGTTACCGTGCAACACACCCGGTACACCGCCGTTCAGGCTGGCCGCATGCTTGCCGGTCTCGATGCCGTAACCGGCGGCTTCAACGCCAATGATTTCAACACTCTTGTCGTCGAGGAACGGGTGGAACAGGCCCATGGCGTTGGAACCACCGCCAATGCACGCCACCAGGCTATCTGGCAGACGGCCTTCCTGGGCTTGCAGTTGCTCACGGGTTTCCTTGCCGATCACGGCCTGGAAGTCGCGAACCATTGCTGGGTAAGGGTGCGGACCCGCCACGGTGCCGATCAGATAGAAGGTGCTGTCGACGTTGGTCACCCAGTCACGCAGGGCTTCGTTCATCGCGTCTTTCAGCGTGCCGGTGCCAGCCACCACCGGGATCACTTCGGCACCCAGCAGCTTCATGCGAAACACGTTGGCCTGCTGACGTTCGATGTCAGTGGTGCCCATGTAGATCACGCAATCCAGACCGAAACGCGCGGCGACGGTGGCAGTGGCCACACCGTGCATGCCGGCGCCGGTCTCGGCGATGATTCGTTTTTTGCCCATGCGTCGCGCCAGCAGGATCTGGCCGATGCAGTTGTTGATCTTGTGCGCGCCGGTGTGGTTCAGCTCTTCGCGCTTGAGGTAGATCTTCGCGCCGCCACAGAACTCGGTCAGGCGCTCGGCGAAGTACAGTGGGCTTGGGCGTCCGACGTAGTCGCGCTGGAAGTAGGCCAGTTCCTCCTTGAATGCAGGATCTTCCTTGGCCAACTCATATTCACGGGCCAGGTCGAGGATCAACGGCATCAGGGTTTCGGCAACGTAGCGACCGCCGAACGCGCCAAACAGGCCGTTGGCATCAGGGCCGTTGCGCAGATTAGTCTGGGTCATTTGGCGCTCCAGTTGAATGCGTGAAGTGATGCATAAAGAGATAGTGGGCTTCACTCTACCCCTGACGCCCCGACCTGAAAACCGATAAGATCGCCGCCACCTGTCAGGAAAACTCACAGATCAAATGAGCCATGACCTTCCTCCGCTGAACGCGCTTCGCGCCTTCGAAGCCGCTGCCCGCTTGAACAGCGTAAGTCAGGCGGCCGAACAGTTGCATGTCACCCATGGGGCCGTCAGCCGGCAACTCAAGGTGCTTGAAGAACACCTCGGCGTAAGCCTGTTCATCAAGGACGGACGCGGCCTGAAACTCACAGATGCCGGGTTGCGCCTGCGTGATGCCAGCAGCGAGGCCTTCGAGCGTCTGCGCAGCGTTTGCGCCGAACTCACACAAAGCACGGCCGATGCTCCATTCGTGCTCGGTTGCTCGGGAAGCCTGCTGGCGCGCTGGTTTATCCCGCGACTGGGGAGACTCAATGCCGACCTGCCGGACTTGCGCCTGCACCTGTCGGCCGGAGAAGGCGATCTCGACCCGCGAAGGCCGGGGCTGGACGCCTTGCTGGTATTTGCCGAGCCCCCCTGGCCCGCGGACATGCAGGTTTTTGAGCTGGCCAGCGAACGCATCGGCCCGGTCATGAGCCCAYGGTTCACCGGCTATGAACGGCTCAAGGACGCGCCGGACACTGCACTGCTGAGCGAGGCTTTGCTGCACACCACCTCACGCCCGCAAGCCTGGCCGAGTTGGGCGCAACCACGTGGACTCGACGCGAGGGTGCTGAAGTACGGTCAGGGATTTGAACATTTGTATTACTTGCTGGAAGCCGCCGTCGCGGGTCTGGGTGTGGCGATTGCCCCCGAACCCTTGGTGACGGAGGACTTGAAGGCCGGCCGCCTGGTTGCGCCATGGGGCTTCAGTGAAACCCCGGCACACCTGGCGTTGTGGCTCCCCAAGCGCGCCGCGGACGGGCGCGCCCGGCAACTGGCGCAGTGGCTCAAGAACGAACTGCGTCAAACGGATTAATCACGCTTGCACAACAGATAAGCGGCCAGCAGGCCTAATGCGCCCACGGCGACACCGGCTGTTGTCCAGGGGTGTTCCTGGGCGTAGTCCCGGGTGGCAATCCCGGTTTCGCGGGTTTTGACCTTGACCTCTTCATAGGCATCGGCCAGCAAATGGCGCGAGTGCTTCAAGGCATTCTCGGCGTTGCTTTTCAGGGTCTTGAGTGTTTTACGCGACTCATCCGAGGCGTCGTCCTTCAAGCTTTCCAAAGACTTGAGCAGACTCTCGATCTCGGCTTCCATGCTTTGCAATGAGGCTTTGCGTAACGAGGTGTTGGCCATGGTGACTCTCCTGCATTGGTGATGAGTGGCATGTGTTGGTTGGGACTGCAGGGGTTCGAGAAAGTGCAGAAAACCTGAACTTCATCCTCACAGCGACCAACAGAAAATAGGAAAAATCACTGCTAGGCTGTAATTCACACGCCGAGGAGAACGCCATGTCTGACCATCACACCTACAAGAAAGTCGAGCTGGTTGGCTCGTCTACCAGCAGTATCGAAGATGCGATCAACAACGCCCTGACCGAAGCCAGCAAAAGCATCAAGTACATGGAATGGTTTGAAGTGACCGAGACCCGTGGGCACATCAGGGACGGTAAGGCTGCGCACTTTCAGGTGACCTTGAAAGTCGGGTTCCGGATTGCCAGCAGCTGACTTTGGGCTAGTCTTCTGAACTTGCACGCCGGCCGAATGCCATAGGGAATGGTAAAGCACTGCATGAGTGCGTCCGGCTGACGGCTGGTTACCCCTATGATCTGACCAGGGAATGCACCGATGAAGAAGTTTATGTTGGCGGTAGGCTTGTTGAGCCTTGCAGGGACCGCATTGGCGGGCGGCAAGCCATGCGATGAGCTGAAAGCCGAAATCGCAGCGAAACTTGATGCCAAGGGCGTTTCCGGATATTCGCTGGAGATTGTCGATAAAAGTGCCGCTGCCGGCGGGAAAGTCGTTGGCAAATGCGAAGCGGGCGCCAAAGTGATCGTCTATAAAAAGTAGGCCGACTCTCGCCTGAATGAATAAGCCGACGCCCTGGCGCCGGCTTTTTTATGCCTGCCGTTTGAGTATCAGCCTCGCATGAGCTGCGCCAGTAGCTCGTAGGAATGCACGCGATCCGAATGTTCGTACAGGTCACAGGTGAAAATCAGCTCGTCGGCCTGGGTCTGTTCAATCAGGACCTCGAGTTTGGCGCGGATTTTCTGCGGGCTGCCGATCATGGCCAAGCCAAGGAAATCGTGCACGGCCTCTTTCTCATGGGGCAGCCACAGGCCGTCCATGGTCTTCACCGGTGGACGCTGTACCAGGCTTTGGCCACGCATCAGGGCGAGAATCCGCTGGAACACCGAAGTCGCCAGGTAATCGGCCTGCTCGTCGGTATCGGCTGCCACTAAAGGCACGCCGAGCATCACGTAAGGTTTGTCCAAAACGGCTGACGGCTTGAAGTGATTGCGATAGACCCGAATCGCTTCATGCATGTAGCGCGGTGCGAAATGCGATGCGAAGGCGTAGGGCAAACCACGCTCACCGGCCAGTTGTGCACTGAACAGGCTCGACCCCAACAACCAGACTGGCACATTGCTCCCGGTGCCCGGCATGGCGATGATGCGTTGGTCCGGAGTACGCGGCCCGAGATAGCGCACCAGCTCCGCCACATCTTCCGGGAAATCGTCGGCGCTGCCGGAGCGTTCACGGCGCAGCGCACGTGCGGTCATCTGGTCGGAACCGGGCGCGCGCCCCAGGCCCAGGTCAATGCGGCCCGGATATAGACTTTCCAGGGTGCCGAACTGCTCGGCAATCACCAACGGTGCGTGGTTGGGCAACATCACCCCACCCGAACCGACACGAATGGTCGACGTGCCACCGGCCAGGTAACCAAGCAGCACCGAAGTCGCGGAACTGGCGATACCGTCCATGTTGTGGTGTTCAGCCACCCAGAAGCGGTTGTAACCGAGTTTCTCGACGTGCTGCGCCAGGTCCAGCGAATTGCGCAGCGACTCGGCCGCGCTGCCGTTCTCGCGCACCGGCACCAGGTCGAGGGTCGAGAACTTGATATCGGACAGTCGTTTCATAAACCTGCTTCTCCAATTGAGGGCGCAGGTTTGTTCTTGCGAACGCAAACCTGCCGAATCCAAAAGCGTGTTCATGCAATGTGGGCATATACCCGAGTTTCAATAGCCCGGTAAAAAATCCCGCGAAAAAAGCAGATTGATCGGACAGGGCTGCCCGGTTTCCAAAGTGCTGAATGCGAAGATCAGCCTGGAGGCCACACTGGTTGGCTGGATTTTCGTTGAACACAAAAGATCGCAGCCTTGGCAACCTGCCGGGATCATTCGGTAGATGGTGCTCAAGTCTGCGATCTTTTTTGCGTCGCGACAGATTTGCCCGCTAAAACTGTGGTCGAATAAACGACAGCAGCGAAAACCCATGACTGTGCGTGCTGCGTCAAAGGAGCTTCAACCATGAAACGTTTTACCCTGGCGGTTATCTGTTGCGCACTGGCCACTTCGGCCCTCGCGGCACCGAAACCCTGCGAAGAACTCAAGGCCGAGATCGAAGCCAAGATCCAGGCCAGTGGCGTCACCGCCTACACGCTTGAAATCGTCACCAACGACGAGGTCCACGACCAGAACATGGTCGTGGGCTCGTGCGAAAACGGCACCAAGAAAATCATCTACCAGAAGAACGACCGCTGACACCTCACATCAAGCAGTAAGACTCCCGATCTTCTGCAACGATCTCCCGCTTGGCGTTGTATAGCCTGGCTTCAGGGATGAAGGCAATCGAGCGGCCTTCAAGCACATAACGTTGGCCGGCTTCGAAATGATCGAAGTTGATGGTCAAGTAACATATGCGTTCAGAAGGGCCGCCCATCATGTTCAAGCCCCCGCCACCAGGTACTTCGTAGTCAAAGCGGACGATCAGTTCATGGCTGCCGGGCATAACCTCAAAAAAACGCCCGTCGGCCAAGCGCTGTTTATCCAGACGCTCGGCCATCAGCAATTTATCGTTAGGGAAGGGCGTGGAAAAATCGACCCAGGCCATCTTTGGATTAGCCGTCGGCATCGGGCTCTGACAGCCAGCGACAATGCTGGCAGCCAGCAACAGCATCAACCTGTACATGATGAATGTCCCAAGGGGTTATACATTCAGCATAACGCCGATCAGGTGTGTTGACAGCCCGCAGGCGTGCCTTGGCCAACCACTTTTCGCTGTTCATCGTAGAGCTTCGCCCAAGGCCGAAAACCGATGTTCCCCACCTTTAGCCGATAACGCTCGCCCGCGTTGAAGTCGTTGAATTTCACGTTCAACTGGCAATCGCGCCACAACGGTTCGGCGTCAGGGCCGATGTTGGTGGGCTGGACCGAGAATTGGTAGCGGACCGTCAGCTCATGGCTACCGGGCCGGACCTGGAAATAGCGTTTGTCGTCGGTGGCCTTGTTATCAACCTCCAGCGCCTGCAGAGTCGTATCTTTTTGCTTCGAGTCCAGGTCGATCCAGGCTTGCGCAGGATCAGGGCGGGGTAGTCCGAAAAAAGCACAGCCGGCCAGCATCAGCAGGCCTCCTGTCAGTATCAACATGCGCATAGCGGAGCTCCAGTCAGGCAGGATAGTCTTGCGGAAAGACTCTCCAAGGAAGAATTATTGTGTTCAGGCCGCTTCCTAGCCTTGGCTTACTTGATCGCGTTTTTCGCGTTTTGTTTCCGGGTGTGATGTTTTTGTTGCTCAACGGTTGCGCCAGCGTCAGCTACTACCACCAACTGGCCAGCGGCCAACTGCAGTTGCTGCGGGCCAGGGAGCCGGTTTCCAGCGTGATTGCCGACCCGGCGCGCGATCAAAAACTGCGCACACACCTGGAGCAATCGCAAAAGGCCCGAACGTTCGCCAGCCAGCAATTGCACCTGCCGGATAACCAGAGTTACCGCTTGTACGCGGACATTGGGCGCCCCTTCGTGGTCTGGAATGTCTTCGCCACGCCGGAATTTTCTCTCAAGCCTGTAAACCACTGCTTCCCCATCGCCGGCTGCGTGGCCTACCGCGGTTACTACAGCCAGAGTGCAGCCCGCGGCGAAGCAGCTTTGCAACGTTTGCAGGGCATGGACGTGTCGATTGGCGGCGTCGAGGCCTATTCGACACTCGGCTGGTTCAACGACCCGATCATCAGTTCGATGATGGGCTGGGGGGACGAGCGACTGGCCACGCTGATCTTTCACGAGCTGGCCCATCAGCGCTTCTATGTGAAGGACGACACGGAGTTCAACGAATCCTTCGCCACCTTCGTCGAGCAGGAAGGTACTCGCCAATGGCGCGCCTACCGCCTCCTGCCACCGGATAACAATGCGCAGGCGCGTCAGCGCAACCAGTTCACTGCGTTGGTGCTCAAGACCCGCACCCGACTGGAAAAGCTCTACACCTTGCCGCTGCCAACCGGACAAATGCGCCAGCGCAAGGCTGCCGAGTTCGAGCGCTTGCGCAGCGAATACCGGCAATTGCGTGACAGTCAGTGGGCCGCAGACAAACGCTACGACGCCTGGATCTATGCCCCGATGAACAATGCCCGACTTTTGCCGTTTGGTTTATACGACCAATGGGTACCGGCATTTGCCGTGCTGTTCCATCAGGTGAATGGCGATTGGCTCAGGTTTTATGCCGCCGTGGAGAAGCTCGGCGCCTTGCCCGCGGGCGAGCGCAAGGCGGCGCTGAAAGCATTGGCTGACGGGGCCGATCAACCAAAGAACCAATAGCAAACCCCGATTGCACCCAGCACCCCGGCCAGCTCCGCCAGCAATGCACAACCGACTGCATGGCGTGCGCGCTGGATGCCCACGGCGCCGAAGTACACCGCCAGGACATAGAACGTCGTCTCGGTACTGCCCTGGACCGTTGCCGCCACCAGCGCCGGGAAGCTGTCGACGCCCGAGGTCTTCATGGTTTCGATCAGCATCGCCCGGGCAGCGCTACCGGAGAAGGGTTTGACCATCGCCGTCGGCAGCGCATCGACGAATCGCGTGTCCCACCCGGCCCACGCGACCAGATGGCGAATCCCGTCCAGGCCGAAGTCCAGCGCACCGGAAGCTCGCAATACGCCAACCGCGCAGAGCATCGCCACCAGATAGGGCAGCAGGTTTTTGGCGACGTCGAACCCCTCTTTGGCACCCTCGATGAAGGCCTCGTAGACCTTCACCTTACGCAGCGCGCCGATCAGCAGAAACAGCATGATCAGGCCAAACAGCGTCAGGTTGCCGAGGATCGATGACAGACCGGCCAGCGCGGTCGCCGAAAGGGTCGCCAGTAACGCCATGAACCCACCAAGAGCGAGGGCACCGGGGATCATGTAAGCCAGCACCACGGGGTCCCAGATGCGCAGGCGCTGCATGAACGCCACCGACAGGAAGCCGACAATGGTCGAGCAACTGGTCGCCAACAGGATCGGCAGGAACACCAGCGTCGGGTCGGGCGCGCCTTGCTGGGCGCGATACATGAAGATGGTCACCGGCAGCAGGGTCAGCGAAGAGGCGTTGAGCACCAGGAACAGGATCTGTGCGTTGCTGGCGGCGGTAGCGCTGGGATTGAGTTCTTGCAGCGCTTTCATGGCCTTGAGACCGATCGGCGTGGCGGCGTTGTCCAGGCCCAGGCCGTTGGCGGCGAAGTTCAGGGTGATCAGGCCGATGGCTGGATGACCCGGCGGGACTTCAGGCATCAGGCGCAAAAACAGTGGCCCCAGGGCCTTGGCCAGCCATTCGACGATCCCGGCTTTCTCGGCAATGCGCAAAAAACCCAGCCAGAGGGTGAGGGTGCCAAACAGCAGCACCATGACTTCGACCGACAGCTTGGCCATGGCAAAAATGCTTTCCACCATTGCCGCGAAAATCCCGGCATTACCGCCGATCAGCCACTGCGCCAGCGCCGATACGGCTGCCACGATGAAGAAGCCAAGCCACAGGCCATTGAGCATCAGTCAAATCCCCCAAAAGATCCGCGAATGATAGCGGGGTGGCCAGAAACGACAAACCCCGGATTTCTCCGGGGTTTGTTGGGACAGCCGTCGTAGATCACTGTGGGAGCGAGCTTGCTCGCGATGAGGGACTCACAGCCAGCATTGATGTCGATTGATACACCGCTATCGTCGGAACGCCGCCCGGAGCAAGCTCACTCCCACAAAAAGCCAATCTACACAGGGTTTGATCAGCCCTTGAAAGTTTCACCCGCCGGCAGTTTTTCCTTGCTGCGCCAGTGCGGCAGGGAGTTCCAGTAGCGCTGGCCCTTGGCGTCGTCGTACATGCCTTCCCAGCGAGCGATAACCAGAACAGCCAGGGCGTTGCCGATCACGTTCAGTGCGGTACGGGCCATGTCCATGACGCGGTCGACACCGGCGATGAACGCCAGGCCTTCCAGTGGAATACCGACGCTGCCGAGGGTAGCCAGCAGTACCACGAAGGACACGCCCGGTACGCCGGCGATGCCTTTGGAGGTGACCATCAACGTCAGTACCAGCAGCAGCTGCTGACTGATCGACAGGTCGATGCCATACAGCTGGGCAATGAAGATCGCCGCGATGCTTTGGTACAGGGTCGAACCGTCGAGGTTGAACGAGTAACCGGTCGGCACCACGAAGCTGCAAATGGCTTTCGGCGCGCCGTAGGCTTCCATCTTCTCGATCACGCGCGGCAACACGGTTTCGGAGCTGGCGGTGGAGTAGGCCAGTACCAGCTCATCCTTGAAGATGCGCATCAGCTTGATCACCGAGAAGCCGAACAGGCGAGCGATCAGGCCCAGGATCACGAAAGCGAAGAAGGCGATGGCGACGTAAACCAGGATCACCAGTTTGGCCAACGGTATCAGCGACGCGAAGCCGAAGTTGGCCACAGTCACCGCGATCAGTGCGAACACGCCGATCGGGGCGTAGTTCATGATCATGTGAGTGACCTTGAACATGCTTTCCGATACGCCCTGGAACATCTTCACCAGCGGCTCGCGCAGGTCCGCCTGCAGGCTCGACAAGCCGAGACCGAACAATACGGAGAAGAAGATGATCGGCAGCATTTCGCCGCGAACCATGGCCGCGAAGATGTTCGACGGGATCAGGTTGAGGATGGTTTGGACGAACGCGTGTTCATGCTGAACCTCGGCCGCCGTGGCCTGGTACTTGGAAATGTCCACAGTGCCCAGGGTGCTCATGTCGATGCCGGCACCCGGATGGAACAGGTTGGCCAGCAGCAGACCGACCACGATGGCGATGGTGGTGACGATCTCGAAGTAAATGATGGTCTTGAAGCCGATACGCCCCAGCTTCTTGGCATCACCGACGCCGGCAATGCCGACAATCAGGGAGGAGATGACGATCGGGATCACGATCATCTTGATCAGACGGATAAAGATATCGCCTGCCGGTTGCAGGACGTTGCTGATCCACCAGGCTTTTTCGGCACTGAAATGGTTGAGCAGCGCACCGATTGCAATCCCCAATACCAAACCGATGAGGATCTGCCAGGCGAGGCTAAGCTTTGCCTTCTTCATATCTTTACCCTTAATTGTTGTTTGACTCAGGGAGATGCACGAACTGGAACGCTTATGGCGAAAAAGTCTAGTGCATCTACCCCCGTATAAGGTGCCCCGGAACGCGTGTTTATGGCTCTCCGGCAGGCGAAAAAGGCGCAACTATTCCGATGCAAGGGAGCGCCGTCTAATGCCGTAAACGCCTACCCTATGCCGAATCGGCATGAAGTTTTTTTAGTAAACCGCGCGTCCCAACCGGTTCGAATACGACATTTCGGCAGGTATAAGTGCCGTGAACCGGTCATCATAGAGCAGATTGAGTGTTTTTTGAGCAGTGGCCGAGAATTGATTTTTCAGCAGAATCCCGCAGGACGAAGCGAAAAATCGCGGCCAAAAAAAAGTGATTTTTCTCGATATACGGTCGCTGGTGAAACACCGGGAAAAGTATTTTCCGACGTTACCAGGACAAGGACGCGAGAACGGTGAGGAAACCGAGACGAGCGCTCTATTTCAATGTGTTGCTTGATCAAGCCCTTCGCAAGCCCGTCGAACCATGGCGGTCCGGCGAACTTGCGCAGCAGCTTTTCCTGACCCGGCCCTTGCGCAGGCACTCGCTGTACCCGTAGGTCACTCCGCCCCTGAAACAGGCAGAACATCCCGGCCCCTTGGTCATGCGCCAGCCTTCCTCAGGTGACGCAGGTGGAAATAGGCGCTGTGGCCTCCCTCATGTGCGTACTTCAATACCCGTTCGGATCTTTCTTCGTTTGCTCCATCGACAGGGCGGCTGCCAGTGCCTTGAACAAACCGTTCATGTCAGCTTCGACCGCGACGGCCAAAGAAGAAGGAAGCAACGAACATCACCAGGAACACGACAAACAGAATCTTGGCGATACCTGTGGCAGCGCCCGCGATACCACCGAAACCCAGTACGGCAGCGACTATGGCGATGATCAGGAATGTGATTGCCCAGCTCAACATGGTAATTCTCCTTACGCTTGTGTTTAGAGGTGCTGCGTTTCCCGGCGCATCGTGTACGCAGAAGTTTTGCCTAGAACACCCAATGCTCCTGATGACGTATCTCACCCACAGGCCCGGTCTGGTCGACATCCATCATGCGCATCGGGGTGGTGTCGGCCTGAAGACTGCTGACAGCACTGAAATGGGTTTGGGTCGGATGCGGAATCGACAGGCGTGGCGCTTCCGGCTGCTGACTCTGCTCCCAGCGCAGAAACTGCTGGCCGCCGATCAGGGTGATCAACAGCGCCAGAACAGCAAGCAGTCCTTGCTCGATATGCACAGGCGAGAAGTGCAGGTAGGCGGCGCGTTGGCGGTTCATCCTGGATCTCCTGCCACTCGGGTCGGTATTCGATAGCGGGCGTCTGTTTTTGAATGCCCTGGTTAACCAGACAATTGCAGCCCGCATGCCAGCTTTGACTCAATTTAATTTTCTTTAATTTCAATATCTTACAATCATCAAAAAAATCACTTCGCACGCATCCTGCACGATGCCACTTGCGCGGTCGTGCGTATTGCATGATTCGTTTGAAGGAGTGCGTAAATTTTTTGAATTGAGAGGAGGGCGCGGATGTCAGAAATACACGCTGGTTTTTGTAAGAAACCGGGCATCCATTAAAAGACCGGCGAAATCAGGTGGCTAAGCGATACATGGGATGAAAGCTACCCTGCCATGATCGGAATGGCTCAGAATCAATCATGCAACTTGCCCGATTTCTCCGAGACCAAATAAAGATTATTCATTAAGGAGCGTAGGAAAATGGAATCAGCCACTGAGCATCAAGGCCGCATTCTACTGGTGGATGATGAGTCCGCCATCCTGCGTACTTTCCGTTATTGCCTCGAAGACGAAGGCTACAGCGTGGCTACCGCCACCAGCGCAGCGCAGGCAGAAGCCCTGTTGCAGCGACAGGTCTTCGACCTGTGCTTCCTCGATTTGCGTCTGGGTGAAGACAACGGCCTTGATGTGCTGGCGCAGATGCGTATTCAGGCGCCCTGGATGCGGGTGGTGATCGTCACCGCGCACTCAGCGGTCGACACCGCAGTGGATGCGATTCAGGCCGGTGCCGCTGACTATCTGGTCAAACCGTGCAGCCCCGATCAATTGCGGCTGGCAACCGCCAAGCAACTGGAAGTGCGGCAACTGTCGGCGCGACTGGAAGCCCTGGAAGGTGAAGTACGCAAGCCCAAGGATGGGCTGGACTCCCATAGCCCGGCCATGAAAGTGGTACTCGAAACCGCCCGCCAGGTTGCCACGACCGATGCCAATATCCTGATTCTTGGTGAATCCGGTACCGGCAAGGGCGAACTGTCCCAAGCCATTCACGGCTGGAGCAAACGCGCGAAGAAATCCTGCGTCACGATCAACTGCCCGTCGCTGAACGCTGAACTCATGGAAAGCGAACTTTTCGGCCACAGCCGTGGCGCCTTCACCGGTGCCAGCGAAAGCACCTTGGGCCGAGTCAACCAGGCTGATGGCGGTACGCTGTTTCTCGACGAGATCGGCGACTTTCCCCTGACATTGCAGCCAAAGTTGCTGCGTTTCATTCAGGACAAGGAATATGAGCGCGTCGGTGATGCGGTGACCCGTCGCGCCGATGTGCGCATCCTCGCGGCCACCAACCTCAACCTTGAGGACATGGCCCGCGACGGTCGTTTCCGAGAAGACCTGCTCTATCGCCTGAATGTCATTACCTTGCACCTGCCACCGCTACGCGAACGCCGCGAAGATATTCTCAACCTCGCCGATCGTTTCCTCGCACGCTTCGTCAAGGAATACGCCCGTCCCGCGCGCGCCTTCAGCGACGAGGCGCGGGAAGCACTGCTGGGCTATCGTTGGCCGGGCAACATCCGTGAGCTACGCAACGTGATCGAGCGGGCGAGCATCATCTGTCCGCAGGAGCGGGTCGAGATCAGTCATCTGGGCATGGCCGAAACCCCGGTCCACAATGCACCGCGTATCGGCGCGGCTCTGAGCCTGGATGAACTGGAAAAGGCCCACATTGGTGCGGTCCTCGCCACCGCCGACACGCTGGACCAAGCGGCGAAAACCCTGGGCATCGACGCCTCGACGCTGTACCGCAAACGCAAACAGTACAACTTGTGAGCAACAGCGGATGAAACTGGCGATGAAATTGCGGACCCGGCTGTTCCTGAGCATCTCCGCACTGATGACCATCGCGTTGCTCGGGCTCTTGCTCGGGCTGGTCAGCGTGATGCAGATGGCCGGCAGCCAGGAAGTGCCCACCCGCAAAAACTTCGTCACTCTGGACCTGGGGCTCAAACTGCGTCAGACCCTGGGTGATCAACTGATCATCATGCTCAGCGAGAAACCTGACTCCGCCGCTTTCGCCGCCTCGAAGCAGCATTACTTCGAACTGCTGGAGGAAGGCATCGCCCAGGAGCCAGCGCAGACTGGAAGCGAGTACGGCTTCAGAAAAGCCAAGGCCGACTACGAGCGCTTTATCCAGGCTTATGAAACGTCCCCGGACCCGTCGAATGTGCTCGGCAGCCACAGCAACCTGACGGAAAAACTCAACGCGCTACGCAATGGCCTGATCGCCGAGCACAAGCGCGCACTGGATAACATCAACGATACCGAGCGCCAGGCCCGGGAGCAGGCGCAGCTGATTGCCGGGTTGCTTGGCCTGGTGGCGCTGGCGGTGCTGATCGTCGGCTTCGTGACCGCGCAGGCCATCGCCCGGCGCTTCGGGGAGCCCATCGAGGCTTTGGCCAAGGCGGCGGACAATATCGGCCAGGGCAATTACGATGTCACCCTGCCGATCTCTTCGGCGGTGGAGCTGAACCAGCTGACCCGGCGTTTCGGGATCATGGCCCAGGCGCTGCGTGAGCATCAGGCCACTAACGTCGATGAACTGCTGGCCGGTCAGCAGCGTTTGCAGGCTGTACTCGACAGCATTGACGACGGACTGCTGATGATCGACCGTCAGGGCCATCTGGAACACCTTAACCCTGTGGCCCAGCGTCAGCTGGGCTGGGAATCCGATCGTCTGGGTCTAGGGTTGGGAACGGCGCTGGAGCGCCCCGAACTCGATGAGCAGCTACAACTGGTGCTGCGCGGCGGCACGCTGGAGCGGGCGCCGGAAGACTTGAGCATCGAAGTCGATGGCGAGTCGCGACTACTGACCTATAGCCTGACCCCGGTAAGCCATACCCAGGGACATATTCTCGGTGCCGTGATGGTGCTGCATGACGTCACGGAACAGCGTGCCTTCGAGCGGGTACGCAGCGAATTTGTATTGCGCGCCTCCCATGAGTTGCGCACACCGGTCACCGGCATGCACATGGCTTTCGGATTGTTCCGCGAGCGCGCTCACTTTGCCCGGGATTCCCGGGAAGCCGACCTGCTCGATACCGTGAATGAAGAGATGCAGCGGCTGATGCAGTTGATCAATGACCTGCTGAATTTCTCCCGTTACCAGAACGGCTTGCAGAAACTCACCCTGGCGCCGTGTTCCATCGAGGCGTTGCTGGAACAGGCTCAGTCACGCTTTGCCACAGCGGCCGAAGAGAAGGAAATCAATCTGCTGGTGGATGTGCAGGGACCTTTGCCGCGATTACAGGCCGACCAGCCACAACTGGACCGGGTACTCGACAACTTGCTCGACAATGCCTTGCGTCACACCGGCTCCGGCGGGCGAATACGCCTGCAGGCCCGGCGCCACGGCGACCGGGTCATCATCAGTGTCGAGGACAACGGTGAAGGCATCGCCTACGGTCAACAGGGGCGGATCTTCGAGCCGTTCGTACAGGTCGGACGCAAAAAGGGCGGGGCCGGGCTCGGCCTGGCCTTGTGCAAGGAAATCGTGCAATTGCATGGCGGGCGCATGGGCGTCTACTCCCGGCCGGGGCAAGGTACTCAGTTCTACATGGCGCTGACCGTTTAGCTCACCTTCACGCCTCGTCATCCAGACGTCGGCCAGCGCCGGCCAGGCGTCGGCCCCGGGTTATCAATTCAATGAACTGCACGGCGCTCAGCGCGCGGGCGAACAGCCAACCCTGGCCGAACTTCACGCCTTCACTGCTGAGGAATTCGGCCTGGGCCTCATGTTCGATGCCTTCGGCAATCACCTTCAGGTGCAGCGACTGGGCCATGTGAATGATGTGCGGGGCCACACCACTGCTGGCGGCGTCATGGCCCAACGCATCGATGAACGCCTTGTCGATTTTCAGGCAATCCACCGGCAGGGTTTGCAAATAGGCGAGACTGCAATAGCCGGTGCCGAAGTCATCGATCAACACCTGGTGCCCGACATCCCGTAACGATTGCAGGTTTTCCCGGGCCACCACCACATCGACCAGCCCGCGCTCGGTGACCTCAAAGGCAATTTGCCGTGCAGCGACACGGTGCAGGGTCAGCAGCCGCGCCATCACCTGACCAATCCGCGGAACCATCACATCACACGCCGCGAGATTGACCGAGATGTACAGTTGCGGGTTGGCACGCAGCAACTGGCCGAGTTGCTCGAGCAGGCGTTGCAGGACGAAGTCTGTCATCTGGCGAATCTGCCCGGTGTTCTCCGCCATCGGAATGAACAGGTCGGGACTGGTCAGAGTACCGTCCGGCCTGCGCCAGCGCAGCAGCGCTTCAGCCCCGACACAGTTGCGGCTATCGAGGTCGAAGATCGGTTGATACAGCACCTGCAACTCGCCACGGCGAATCGCGCCGGTCAGTTCGGCGTCCAGCGACTGCCGCTGGCGCACCAGCAGAAACACCAGGAACCCAACGCATATGCCCAGCGTGAGGCTGGCCGGCAGCAGCCACCACCAGACCGCCGGGATATGCATGCCGCTGCGCGGGCTGATCAACACCAATTGATATTCCGGATTGTCGGTGGGCATGCGGTATATCAGGCGTGTCTGGGTTATCTGCAGCGCATCACGGTTTCTCGGTGGCCAAGCCTCGGCCGGCGGCCAGATCTGAGTAGCGCCCAGCACCGGAATCGCGCGCGCGCCATGGTCAAGGACCACCAGCAGACTGCTGCCCGGCGACAGGTCGACCATATCGGTCAAATGTCCACGAGAGGTCGCGACCCGGAAATTCCCGCGCCCGAGCATCAGCGCGGCGCGGTTTTCATCGGGTTCGGTGGTGGTGTTGAGCCAATAGCTGTAAGTCGGGCCTTTGATGTCTGGCGATCGACTCAGCGACAGCCCTTCCTGGCGAGGGCGATTGGAGCAGATTCGCGAGGAGTCCATGTAGGCGGCTTCGTAGACGAAGCGATAATTGAACGTAACCTGTTGCAAGGTCGCGATCATTTCCGCATCGCAGCCACGCAACGGCTGCGCTTCAAGGTCGTCAAGGCTTTCGCGTAGTTGCCCGAAGAGCTGTTCCAGGCGGGCGAGGAAGCGCTCACCTTGAGCATTCATTTCTTCGCTTTCGTTTTGCTCGACCTGATGAATGGCAACGAACAGGCTGCCGGCCATCAGTAACGTTGCGCTCAAGACAGCAGACATCAGCCCCAGAAACCAAGGGCGATGGAACCAACTACGGAAGGTCTCTCGAGCAGCAGGCATTGTGTAATATCCGAAGGATTACCAATGAGTTATAGCTGCTGATTGGGAAAACGCCTGCACCGTCGGGCGGCGTCATTATTTTGTCTGATTCAACACCAAAAGTAGCGCTGCAGTTTGCGCATCCGGAGTGCCATCGAAACGCGCCGGACGGAAATGCATCTGGAATGCCGCTATCACATGCCGTGTCGCGACATCGAGCTCGCCGGTTTGTGGCGAGGCATAACCCAGTCGGGCCAATTGAGCCTGAAACCAGCTGATGCCCGGCAACTGTTCGGCGAACTGCATTTGCTGGCGCGCCACCGACTGTTCGTTCGGCCAGATGCCCAGGCCTTCGGCGGCCAGGCGCTTCCAGGGGAACAGCGGCCCCGGGTCCAGCTTGCGCAACGGCGCAATATCGCTATGACCGATGATGTTGCGAGGCCTTATACCGTGACGTTTGCTGATGTCCTTGAGCAATACGATCAACGACTGGACCTGATCTTCGGTGTAGGGGTGCCATACGCGTCCGGTCGGTGTGTCCTCGAAGCCCGGGTTGACGATTTCGATACCGATGGAACTGGAGTTCAGCCAGGTTCGGCCATCCCACTCGCTTTCCCCGGCGTGCCAGGCCCGCACATTTTCATCCATCAGCTTGTAGATGGTGGCACCCTTGTCGTCGCCAATCAGGTAATGGCTGCTGACTTCACCGTGGGTCAGCAATTGCAACGAACGCTCCAGCGAGGCATTGGTGTAATGCACCACCACAAACTGCACGCGGCTGTCGTAATTGGCCGAAGGGTGGCTGGTGTCGAAACGGGGACCGCTGGCACAGCCGGCAAGCACGATCAGCGATACGATCAGAGCAAAATATTTCATGGCGAAAGGCAGTACACGCAAGACAATAATGCAACAGTGTAACGTAATGCCTTGCGAGCGGACGGCAATCGCATCGAATTAAACAAAATGGAACAAATGATAGTCAGCCCGGTTCCACCCGATTGCGGCCGGCATTTTTTGCGCGATACAGCGCCTGATCGGCTCTTTTAAGCGCTTGATCGCCGTGTTCTCCCGGCCTGAACGCCGTCATTCCGATAGACACGGTGATGGTCACCGGTTCCCCCTTGAAGTGGAACGGACAGGCCTCAATCGAGGCACGCAAGCTTTCCAGCAACTTCAGCCCCGCCGCCGGCACCGTGGATGGCATTAACAGCACAAACTCTTCGCCGCCAAACCGCGCAATGAAATCCGTCCCGCGCAGACGCTTGCGCAACACACTGGCGATGATTTTCAGCACTTTGTCACCGGCCAGGTGCCCGTAGTTATCGTTGATGCGCTTGAAATGATCGAGGTCGAGCATGGCCAGCAGCAGCGTGTTGCCATGTTGCCGCCATTGTGTGACCTCATGATCCAGGCGCTCGCTCCAGGCCGCGCGGTTGGGCAGACCGGTCAACGGGTCGACCAATGCCTTCTGACGCTGCTCTTCAAGGTGCTCACGGTAACCCTGGGCCTCCTGCTCCATATGGGCGACCCGCTCGGCCAGGCTGTGCAGGCGCGTAGCGACCTCTTGCTCGCGCTCATCGCGCTGTTTCTGGTGCTGGTCCATGGTGCCCAGCAAGCCTTCGAGATGGTTTTCCAGGACGTGCTTGAGATCTTCCAGGTCCGCGGCTTCCTGCATGCTGCTTTGCAAGCCATCGACCTGTTCGCGGATCTGCGTGTCCATCTGCCGCGCAGCCGAACGGTTGTCGGCGTGTCCTGCGGTGGCGGCCTGCAAGTTGCTCTGGAACGATTCGAGGCGCTCGTTCAGTCGTTGCAGATAGGCTTCGAACTCATGTTGGCCGCTGTCGGTAATGGCCAGCATCAACGTGGCGAAGTCGTCGAGGATCGGCAGCAATTCGTACCAGTTCAAACCGTTTTTCAGACGATCGCGCATGGATTCGGCTTGCGGGCGATAACGTTCGGGCAGTGTCAGGTCTTCGAGCAGTCCTAGCAGCGTGTCTTCGATGTGACTGGCCACCGAACTGTAGGAGGGCTCGGGGGAGTCCGGGAGTGCGTAGAGAATGTCGTGTTCGGATGGCGCCTGATCGGTGGCGACCACGTCCTCCGTCGGAACCGGAAGCACGGGCACACTATCCGTCGATGCTTGCGCGGTAAGCTCGTCGGGGTTTGGTTCCGGCTCAGGAGGTGTCGCGATGGTTTCCGGGGTCGGTTGCTCGGCCGATTCGATTTCTGTCGCGGCTGCTCTGGCTGGTTGAGGCTCCGCAGCCGGGGGTGCAAAAGCCACGGCTGGCTCAGTCGGCGCGGACTCGTCCTCAGCTCGCTCAACAGCGGGTACCTCGCAGATTACCGGCTCAATCACGACCGGGGCCGACTCGATAATCGCCGCAGGGCTCTCGGCTACAGGGGCAGCCAGCGCAGGAGAAATAGCCGTTGAGGCCGCCGTCTCCTCCGCTTCACGACCGCCGAACAACCGCTGCAGCAAGCCCGGCCGATCGGATTCCGTCGGGGTCTCCAGCTGACTCAGGGCCCTGCCTTGCAAGCCACTCAGCTCGCTGAGCAACAACGGTATCTCACGTGCCTGACTGACCCGCGCCTCCAGTTGCTTGGCGAAACTCTTGAGTGGTCGGCTCACATCCCGTGGCAGCGGCAATGTTTGCAGCTGAGTGACCAGCGCAGTCAGGGCAGCACTGGTCTGGCTGACTCGGGTTTCCCGACGCTGTTCAGAGTCGAGCACGGCTTTTTCCAGGCGCGGAATCAGCGCGGCCAGGCCGGCGTCCATGTCGTCGGTACGCACGACCTCACGCATTTCCTTCATGCATTGGTCAACGGCGCGGTCGGTTCCTTCAGCCGCCAGGGTGCTGCGCACCAGCCCACGACGCAGTAAGTCGAGCCGCGCGTCCCAGCGACGTTCGAGCTTTTCCTGTTGTTCGATGCTTTTGAGGTATTTCTCTTTCCAGCGCTGTGCTTCGTCGCTCATTCATGGGATCCGCGAAGGGCAGGACTCAACGCGGGCAATGCATCGGCCGTGAGCGAACCCGGCAGACGAATCTCTACCGCGACCGGCAGGTGATCGGAAATGGGCTGTGCCAGCACCTCGACCTTTTCCAGGGTCAGGCTCGGGCTCAGCAGGATATGGTCCAGGCAGCGCTGCGGGCGCCAGCTGGGAAACGTCGCTTCCAGTTGTGGCGCAAGCAGGCCGAGATCGCGCAACGCGGAGTTTTGCAGCAGGTCACTGGCATGGGTATTCATGTCGCCCATCAGTACCTGGTGTTTGTAATCGCCAATCAGATCGCGGATGTAGGCCAGTTGCAGGCTGCGCGCCCTGGCGCCCAAGGCCAGGTGCATCATGACCACCACCAGCGCTTCCGGGCCTTCGCCGAACCGTACCAGAATGGCTCCGCGACCTTTTGGCCCCGGCAACGGATGATCTTCAATGGCCCACGGGCGCAATCGACTGAGCACGCCATTGCTGTGCTGGGCCAGGCGACCGAGGTTGCGATTGAGTTGTTGATACCAGTAGGGGAAGGCGCCGAGCTGGGCCAGGTGTTCGACTTGATTGACGTAGCCTGACCGCAGGCTGCCGCCATCAGCTTCCTGCAAGGCGACCAGATCGAAATCGCCCAGCAGATTGCCGATTTTCTGCAGATTGTCGGCACGCCCGGTGTGTGGCAGCAGATGCTGCCAGCCCCGGGTCAGGTAATGCCGATAACGCTCGGTACTGATACCGACCTGGATATTGAAGCTGAGCAAGCGCAGACGACTGTCTACGGGCAGGCCCGTGGACTCCAGATGATGCTCGTTGACCCGCGGATCATGCCGGCCAACGACGCGTTCAGTACCCCATCGGCGCATGGCAGTGACTGCCCTTAGTTGGCGGCAGCCTTGTTAGCCGCCCGCTCTTTGTCGATCAGTTTGTCGGCCAGTTGCAGGGCCTGTTCGGCACCGCCGGCAGAACCCACGTCAAACCGGTACTTGCCGTTGACGATCATGGTTGGAACACCACTGATTTCATACTTCTTGGCCAGTTCACGCGCCTTGACGATCTGACCTTTGATAGCGAAAGAGTCGAAGGTCGCGAGGAACTTGTCCTTGTCCACGCCTTGGGTAGCGAGGAAGTCGGCCATGTCATCCTTGTCGGTCAGTTTCTTGTGTTCTTTCTGAATCGCGTTGAACACCGCGGCGTGAACGTTGTGCTCGACACCCATGGCTTCAAGGGTCAGGAACATCTGACCGTGGGCGTCCCACGGGCCACCGAACATCGCAGGGATGCGAACGAAGTTCACGTCCGAAGGCAACTTCTCCGCCCACGGATTGATCACCGGCTCGAAGGCATAGCAATGCGGGCAGCCGTACCAGAACAGCTCTACCACTTCGATCTTGCCAGGCACAGCGACCGGAACCGGATTGCTCAGTTCGACATAAGGTGCGGCGGGGGCGTCAGCGGCCTGGGCAGTCATGCCGAACAGGCTGGCAGCGGCAAAAACGGCGCTGATGATCAGATTACGCATGCTTCACTCCTGGACAAATTTTTTCGCCTCGCGCGACCTGTTATCAGACAGGTCCTGGCGGGCTTGAGTTCTGTAGTGTAACGGCAGCGGCCACAAAAAAGGGCGGCCAAGGCCACCCTTTTTATACTTGCTGTGACGGATTAATCGAGCGTTAACGTTGCAGGCGATAAGCACCCTGTTCAACGCCCGATCCGCCGGCCTTAGTGCAGGCCCTGAATGTAGCTGGACACCGCGGCGATGTCTTCGTCGCTCAGCTTTTTGGCAATGGTCTGCATGGGTTTGGTGTCGCCGTCGTTGTTGCGGCCGCCTTCTTCCTTGCGGAAATCGGTCAGTTGCTTGGCGATGTACTGAGCGTGCTGGCCTCCCAGGTGCGGGAAACCGGCGGGGGCGTTGCCCGCGCCATTTGGCGAATGGCAACCGGTGCAGGCTGGCATACCCTTGCCCATATCACCGCCACGGAACAAGGCTTCACCGCGAGCGACGACTTTCGGATCGGCGGCACCGACGCTGCCTTTCTGGCTGGCGAAGTAGGCGGCGATGTCCGCCAGGTCCTGATCGCTCAGGTTGGTCAGCAGACCGGTCATTTCCAGAACGGTGCGCTTGCCCGACTTGATGTCGTGCAATTGCTTGGTCAGGTAGCGTTCACCCTGACCCGCCAGTTTTGGAAAGTTTGGCGCCATGCTGTTGCCATCCGGGCCGTGGCAGGCGCCACATACGGCAGCTTTGGCCTGGCCGGCTTTTGCATCACCCGGTTGTACTGCCTCACCTGCAGCATGGGCCATGCCGGAGATGCCCACGGTCAACAGCAGACTCACGATYAATTTCTTCATCAGCTAATCCAACTACGGCTAAGGGTTAAGAGTTATGGACCGGGCTTACTCGCTCATCCAAAGGATGATGGCTTGGTAATCCTCGGCACTGCAGTCCATGCACAAACCACGCGGCGGCATCGCCTTGAAACCCTGGGTCACGTGTTGCACCAGCGTCTCCATACCTTTCGCCAACCTCGGCGTCCAGGCTTCCTGATCGCCTTTTTTCGGCGCCATGGGGAGTTGGCCGGAATGACAGGCACCACAAACACGGTTGTACACAGCTTGCGGTTCCTGTGTAGCCTGAGCGCTGTAAAGCGGCATCAAGACACCGGCAGCTAGCAGCCATTTCGTCATAAAACGACCTTTTCAGGGTTGAGAGCGTGCTGCGTTCTAGTGCGCAATCAAGGTCTGTCGCTCTCGTGAACTTCATCCTACGCTGGGACAAAGCGCACACAAAATCTGCGGCATTATATACTGGCGTCACTGAAACGGAAGCGACACTGCTTGCCGCACCCATTCCTGGCGCCGCCCACATCGGAAATCCCATGCAACTCAAGAATCCCATCCTCGGTCTGTGCCAACAGTCCACCTTCATGCTCAGCGCAGCCAAAGTCGACCAATGTCCGGATGACGAGGGCTTCGAAGTCGCCTTCGCCGGGCGTTCCAACGCCGGCAAGTCGAGTGCCTTGAACACCCTGACCCATGCCAGCCTGGCGCGCACCTCGAAAACCCCGGGGCGCACGCAACTGTTGAATTTCTTCAAGCTAGACGATGAACGCCGTCTGGTCGACCTGCCGGGCTACGGTTATGCAAAAGTACCGATCCCGCTCAAGCAACACTGGCAGCGTCACCTGGAGGCGTACCTGGGTGGTCGCGAGAGTTTGAAAGGTCTGATCCTGATGATGGACATCCGCCATCCGATGACCGATTTCGACCTGCTGATGCTCGACTGGGCCGTGGCTGCCGGCATGCCGATGCACATTCTGCTGACCAAAGCGGACAAGCTGACCTATGGCGCGGCCAAGAACACGCTGCTCAAGGTTCAGGCGGAAATTCGCAAGGGCTGGGGTGATCTCGTGACGATCCAGCTGTTTTCGGCCCCGAAACGCATGGGCCTGGAAGACGCCTACACCGTACTCGCTGGCTGGATGGAGCTGGCGGACAAGGGTGCCGAGGTAGAAGCCCAGTAAGCAGCGAAGGCTGCCTGGGGCGCCCCAGGCAGTTTTCTGCAGGCAAAAAAAACCCCGGACTTCATATGGGGAGGGAGAAGTTCCGGGGTTCAAGCTCTAGACCGCTAGGGCGGGGTCCAGATATCTGCCAACACTTAACACAACATAGGAGCATCGAAGGGCTTCACCAGCCATTCAGTAACTCTGAGTGGTGGTCGCAAGATTAGTTCAGATTTTTTTCAAATAGCTTTGAAATAACTCCAAGCGCCTTCCGGACTAAGCGATTTGCGCCCTTCTGCCGCGGCACCATGCCGCAACAGAACACGACAATTTCCTGTAGGAGCGAGCTTGCTCGCGATGGAATTTCAGTCGAAATCGATGTATCTGACGCTCCATCGTCGGAACGCCGCCCGGAGCAAGCTCGCTCCTACAAGAAGGCTCAGTGAGCCTCATCCCAGTTATTTCCGACACCCACTTCGACCAGCAACGGGACATCCAGTTTCGCCGCCTCGCTCATGTGTACGCGAATTTCATCGCGAACCTGGTCGACCAGGTCTTCACGCACCTCAAGCACCAGTTCATCGTGCACCTGCAAAATGACTTTGGCGTCGAGGCCAGACGCGGTCAGCCAGTTATCAACTGCAACCATGGCTTTCTTGATGATGTCCGCAGCGGTGCCTTGCATCGGTGCGTTGATCGCCGTACGTTCCGCGGCGGCGCGCTCTTGCGGCTTGTTGGAGTTGATGTCCGGCAGGTACAGGCGACGGCCGAAGAACGTCTCGACATAACCTTGCTCGGCAGCCTGGGCACGCGTGCGGTCCATGTACTGGCGAACGCCGGGATAGCGGGTGAAGTAGGTATCGATGTAGGCCTTGGCGGTCTTGGTGTCGACGCCGATGTCCTTGCCGAGCTTCTGCGCCCCCATGCCGTAGATCAGGCCGAAGTTGATCGCCTTGGCGCTGCGACGCTGGTCGGAGGTCACGTCGGCCAGTTCGACCTTGAAYACTTCGGCGGCGGTCGCGCTGTGCACGTCCAGATTGTGGCGGAAGGCGTTCATCAGCCCTTCATCCCGGGACAGGTGCGCCATGATCCGCAACTCGATCTGCGAGTAGTCCGCTGCCAGCAGCTTGTAACCGGTCGGGGCCACGAAGGCCTGGCGAATGCGACGCCCTTCGGCGGTGCGCACCGGAATGTTCTGCAGGTTCGGATCGCTGGAGGACAGCCGCCCGGTGGACGCCACCGCCTGGTGGTACGAGGTATGGATCCGCCCGGTACGCGGGTTGATCTGCTCCGGCAGGCGGTCTGTGTAAGTGCTTTTCAGCTTGCTCATGGAGCGGTATTCCATGAGCACTTTGGGCAATCGATAGTCGTCTTCAGCCAGTTTGGCCAGCACTTCTTCGGCGGTGGATGGCTGGCCCTTGGCGGTTTTCTTCAATACCGGCAAGCCAAGCTTTTCGTAAAGGATCACGCCCAGTTGCTTGGGCGAACCGAGGTTGAACTCTTCGCCGGCAATCTCGAAGGCTTCACGTTCCAGCGCCACCATCTTGTCGCCCAGTTCGATGCTTTGCACACCCAGCAGGGCGGCGTCGACGAAAGCGCCCTGGCGCTCGATGCGCGCCAGCACCGGCACCAGCGGCATTTCGATGTCGGTCAGCACGCTGGCCAGACTTGGAATGGCCGAAAGTTTTTCGAAGAGAGTCTGGTGCAGACGCAAGGTGATATCCGCATCTTCGGCGGCGTAAGGCCCGGCCTGCTCCAGGGCGATCTGATCGAACGTCAGTTGTTTCACGCCTTTGCCGGCGATGTCCTGGAAACTCACCGTGGTGTGGTCCAGGTACTTCTGCGCCAGGCTGTCCATGTCATGGCGCGTGGCCGTGGAGTTGAGCACGTAGGACTCGAGCATGGTGTCGAAGGCGATGCCGCGTACGGTAATGCCGTTGTCCTGATCGCCGCCGATGGCGCAGTTGGCCAGGATGTTCATGTCGAACTTGGCGTGCTGGCCGACCTTGAGTTTGTTCGGGTCCTCCAGAATCGGCTTGAGCGCACGCAGAACAGTGTCGCGGTCCAGCTGTTGCGGCACGCCGATGTAGGAATGGGTCAACGGGATGTAGGCCGCTTCGTTGGCCTGAACCGCGAATGACAGGCCCACCAGTCGTGCCTGCTGCGCATCGATGCCGGTGGTTTCGGTGTCGAAGGCAAACAGCTTGGCGTTGTTCAGTTTTTCCAGCCAGGCATCGAAACGCGCCTGATCGAGGATGGTTTCATAGGCAGCTTCAGCAGCAGCGGCTGGTGCTTCGGGCTCTGGCTCGCTGAACAGATCGGCGGCCGGTGCAGGCTCGGCGGCAGCGCTCAGTTCCAGGCGTTTGGCGTCGCGATCAAGGTCGTTCAGCCAGCTCTTGAATTCCAGCAGGGTGTACAGCTCGTAGAGTTTGGCCGGATCTTCAGGACCCATTTGCAAGTCGTCGAGCCCAACGTCCAGCGGCACGTCGATCTTGATGGTCGCCAGCTGATAGGAAAGGAAAGCCATCTCCTTGTGCTCTTCAAGCTTGGCCGGCAGGGTCTTGGCGCCACGAATCGGCAGGGTCGGCACGATGTCGAGTTGCGCATAGAGTTCGGTCAGGCCGCCGTTCACACCCACCAGCAGGCCGGACGCGGTCTTGGGACCGATACCCGGAACACCCGGAATGTTGTCGGACGAATCGCCCATGAGCGCCAGATAATCGATGATCTGCTCGGGAGCGACGCCGAATTTCTCCTTCACGCCCTCCACATCCATGCTGCTACCGGTCATGGTATTGACCAAGGTAATGTGACCGTCGACCAGTTGCGCCATGTCCTTGTCACCGGTGGAGATGATCACCGGACGATCCGCCGCCGCGCTACTGCGGGCCAGGGTGCCGATCACGTCATCGGCCTCGACGCCTTCGACGCACAGCAGCGGGAAGCCCAGGGCGATCACGCTCTGGTGCAGCGGCTCGATCTGCACGCGCATGTCGTCAGGCATGCTCGGACGGTTAGCCTTGTATTCTGCGTACATGTCATCGCGAAAAGTCCCACCCTTGGCGTCGAACACCACGGCGAACGGACTGTCCGGATACTGCTTGCGCAGGCTCTTGAGCATGTTCAAGACGCCCTTGACCGCGCCGGTCGGCAGGCCTTTGGACGTGGTCAGCGGCGGCAGCGCGTGAAAGGCGCGGTACAGGTAAGAAGAACCGTCCACCAGGACGAGGGGGGCTTGGCTCATGAGCAGGATCAACCTTTTCGGCGGGTCCGGCGCTAGAATAGCGGGACCGTTGACGACAAAGGGACAAGGTTATCATGCGCACACTAAATCGCCTGTTGCTGGCTGGATTGTTTGCAATCGCACCATTGGCCGTCATGGCGGCGGACGATGCGCCATCGCCGGAACCGGATGTCACCATTCGTACGGAAGGGGACAAGCTCATTCAGGAATATCGCCAAAACGGCTTCCTGTATGCGATCAAAGTCACGCCAAAAGGCGGCAAGCCGTATTTCCTGGTGCGCGCGGATGGCTCGGAAGGAAACTTCATCCGCTCCGACTACCCGGATATGCTGATTCCGGCGTGGGAAATTTTTAAGTGGTAAGTCGTCCCTAACTTTAATCGGCGCTGGCTCAACAGCGGCGCCCGTACTGGCAGCTTAAACATGTCTGTGTTCACCCCCCTGGCTCGGCCCGAGCTGGAAACTTTTCTCGCCCCTTATGGCCTCGGCCGCCTGCTTGATTTCCAGGGGATTGCCGCCGGTAGCGAAAACACCAATTTCTTTATCAGCCTGGAGCAGGGCGAATTTGTCCTGACCCTGGTCGAGCGCGGTCCGGTTCAGGAAATGCCGTTCTTCATCGAACTGCTCGACGTGCTGCACGGCGCCGACCTGCCGGTGCCTTACGCCTTGCGCACCACCGACGGCGTGGCCTTGCGCGAACTGGCGGGCAAACCTGCGTTGCTGCAACCGCGTCTGGCCGGCAAGCACATCAAGCATGCCAACGCGCAACATTGCGCGCAGGTCGGTGAGTTGCTCGGTCATCTGCACCTGGCGACCCAGGCCAATATGATCAAGCGTAAAACCGATCGCGGCCTGGACTGGATGCTGGAAGAGGGCACGCAGTTCCTCTCGCACCTCGGTGCCGAGCAGAAAGACCTGCTGCAACGGGCGCTGGAAGAAATCACCCGGCAGAAGGAAAAAATCCTGGCACTGCCGCGGGCGAACATTCACGCCGACCTGTTCCGCGACAACGCGATGTTCGAAGGCACGCACCTGACCGGGCTGATCGATTTCTACAACGCCTGCTCCGGGCCGATGCTCTACGACGTGGCGATTGCCTTGAACGACTGGTGCTCGGACGACGATGGCGTGATCGATGGACCGCGAGCGCGGGCCTTGCTGGGCGCTTATGCAGCCCTGCGACCGTTCACCGCTGCCGAAGCCGAGTTGTGGCCGACCATGCTGCGGGTGGCTTGCGTACGGTTCTGGTTGTCACGCTTGATCGCCGCGGAGTCGTTCGCCGGGCAGGATGTGTTGATTCACGATCCGATGGAGTTCCAACTGCGCCTGGCGCAGCGGCAGACGGTCAATACGCCATTGCCTTTCGCCCTTTAAAGGCTTTGACCTGTGGGAGCGAGCTTGCTCGCGAAGGCGGCATTACATTCAACATCAAGTTGACTGACCCGCCACTATCGTCGGAACGCCGCCCGGAGCAAGCACGCTCCCACAGGGTCCGGTGTCGGTTACAACGACTCCAGACACCCCGCCAGATCATTCCCCAACTTCTCCAGCACCTGCTCATAGCCCTGGGCAGTCGCCGGCGTGTACCCGCCCAGCGCATCCAGCTCAGCCAGTTTCACTGGCAAACCCGTCACCAAAGTTTCCGCCAGACGCGGGCGCAACGGCGGTTCGCTGAACACGCAGGTCTTGCCGACTTCCTGCAAACGCGCGCGCATCGCCGCGACATGCTGGGCACCGGGTTGCACTTCGGCCCCGACGCTGAACACTCCCACGTGCTTGAGGCCGTAAGCGTCTTCGAAGTAGTCGAAGGCTTCGTGGAACACGAAGTAGGGTCTGCCCTGAACATCGGCCAGGCGTTTCTTCAGGCGCGCATCCAGTGCATCGAGGCGCTCGTCGAAGGCCTTCAGGTTGCTCTGATAGCGCGCGGCATTGTCAGGATCGGCGGCACTCAGGTCGGCCGCCATTTTCGTGGCGATGACCCGGGCGTTGACCGGCGACAGCCACAGGTGCGCATCCAGGCTGCCCGGGCGGTGATCGTGGTCGTGTTCGTCGGCTTCTTCGGCGTGGGAGTGGCTATCTTCGGCGAAGCGGCGCAGTTTCATGCCCGGCAACTCCTGCACGGCGACGCTGGGCAGCGTACGACCATTGAGCACGCGAGGCAGGAAACCTTCCATGTCCGGGCCGATCCAGTACAGCAGGTCCACCGATTGCACCTTGCGTACGTCAGAAGGGCGCAACGCATAGTTATGCGGCGATGCTCCAGGTGGCAGCAAAACCTCGGGAATCGCCACACCGTCCTGCACCGCCGCGGCGATCAATTGCAGAGGCTTGATGCTGGTAAGGACCTTGACCTCGGCCTGCGCCGAACCGATCAGCAGAAAACTTGCGACAAATGCGACAAAGATAGAAAAAAGTCGGGACACGATGACCACTCGAAGAGGCGAGAACGGGTAACATAATAACGTCTCTCACAAAACTCGTCGCCGCTCATGCTAAAAACACCGATTGCCAGCCGCCCCCACGACCACTCACATTGCGTTCACAGCGCTTTGTCCGAGGCCGATGCCCTGTGCGCACGTCAAGGCCTGCGCCTGACCGCATTGCGCCGGCGGGTGCTGGAACTGGTGTGGCAAAGCCACAAGCCCCTGGGTGCCTACGACATTCTCGCGGTCCTCAGCGAGCAGGACGGTCGCCGCGCCGCGCCACCGACGGTGTACCGCGCGCTGGATTTCCTGCTGGAAAACGGCTTGGTCCATCGGATCTCCTCGCTCAACGCCTTCATCGGCTGCAATCACCCGGAACATGCTCACCAGGGTCAGTTCCTGATCTGCCGTGGGTGCCACGCCGCCATCGAGCTCGAACAAAAATCCATCAGCGACGCGATCATCGCCAGCGCCAAGGATGTCGGGTTTATCGTCGAAGGCCAGACCGTCGAAGTGGTCGGTCTCTGCTCGGGTTGCCAGGGGGCTTGATGAGCAACGCGCTGATCCGTCTTGAGCAGGTTGCCGTCACGTTCGCCGGGCAACCGGTGCTGGACAACATCGAGCTGAGCGTCGAACCGGGGCAGATCGTTACCCTGATCGGCCCCAACGGCGCCGGCAAAACCACACTCGTGCGTGCCGTGCTCGGCCTGTTGAAACCGGACAGCGGCAGCGTCTGGCGCAAGCCGAAACTGCGGGTTGGTTACATGCCGCAAAAACTTCACGTCGATCCGACCCTCCCGCTGTCGGTCCTGCGTTTCTTGCGCCTGGTGCCGGGCGTGGACCGTGCGATGGCCTTGGCGGCACTCAAGGAAGTCGGTGCCGAGCAAGTAATCGACAGCCCGGTGCAAAGCGTTTCCGGTGGCGAAATGCAGCGCGTGTTGCTGGCCCGGGCCTTGTTGCGCGAGCCGCAACTGCTGGTGCTCGACGAACCGGTGCAGGGTGTCGATGTGGCCGGCCAGGCTGAGTTGTACAGCCTGATCACCCGCTTGCGCGACCGTCACGGTTGCGGCGTGCTGATGGTCTCCCACGATTTGCATCTGGTGATGAGCACCACGGACCAGGTGGTTTGCCTCAATCGTCACGTCTGCTGTTCCGGCCATCCCGAGCAGGTCAGCGGCGATCCGGCTTTCGTCGAGCTGTTCGGAAAAAACGCACAAAGCCTGGCGATTTATCACCACCATCACGACCACGCCCACGACTTGCATGGCTCGGTGGTCAAGGCGCCCGCGTCGGGCCAACCCCATATTCACGGAGATAGCTGCAAGCATGGCTGATTTTCTGCTCTACGCCCTGCTTGCAGGCCTGGCCCTGGCCGTCGTTGCAGGCCCGCTGGGGTCTTTCGTGGTTTGGCGGCGCATGGCCTATTTTGGCGACACCCTGTCCCACGCGGCATTGCTCGGTGTGGCCCTGGGCTTCCTGCTGGATGTCAGCCCGACCGTTGCCGTCACCGTTGGCTGCTTGCTGTTGGCAGTGTTGCTGGTGACCTTGCAACAACGCCAGCCGCTGGCGTCCGACACACTTTTGGGAATTCTCGCACCCAGCACACTTTCTCTGGGTCTGGTGGTACTAAGCTTCATGCACGAAGTGCGAATCGACCTGATGGCCTATTTGTTCGGCGACCTGCTGGCGATCAGTCCGACCGACCTGGCCTGGATTCTTGGCGGTAGTGCTGCAGTACTGCTCTTGCTGGTTGCATTGTGGCGCCCATTGCTGGCAATCACGGTGCATGAAGAACTGGCCAGGGTCGAAGGTCTGCCGGTGGCTGGATTGCGCCTGGCCCTGATGCTGTTGATCGCCGTAGTGATTGCCGTGGCGATGAAAATCGTCGGCGTATTGCTGATCACTTCGTTGCTGATCATCCCGGCTGCTGCGGCACAACGTCACGCCCGTTCGCCGGAGCAGATGGCACTGGGCGCGAGCCTGCTGGGCATACTCGCCGTGTGTGGCGGGCTGGCGCTGTCCTGGTTCAAGGATACCCCGGCCGGCCCGTCGATTGTGGTGACGGCCGCCGCGCTATTTCTGCTGAGTTTTGTTCTGCCCCGTCGAGGGGTGTAGACTTGCTCGTTTTTTGCGCAAATAGAGAGTCGCAGGAATGAAGTCGTTCGCCTCCCGTTATCTGCTCCTTGTCGCATTTTCTTTGCTGCTGGGCGCCTGCCAAAGCACGCCACCGGCGGCCACCGAGGCCGCCGACGCGCGGGCCACGGCCATCGTACAGCTGGAACAAAACATCGCCAGCGATGAACTGGCCACCGCCGAAGACCAATTGGCAGCCTTGCAGGCCGAATCGCCCAACGATGCTTCCCTTGAGCAATACCAGCGGCAACTGGCCGAAGCCTACCTGCGCCGCAGCCAGATCGTGCTGCAAAAGGGTGACGTGGATGCTGCCGCTACCGCCCTTAGTCGTGCCCGCGCATTGATGCCCAAGGCTCCGGCACTGACCGGTGGAGTCAACGGCTCGATTGCCCAGGCGCGCAAGGCCGAGCTGGAAAAAGCCGAGGCTGCCCTCAAGGCTGCCGAAGCCAAGCCAAAAGCCAAGGTTGTCGATCTAACGGCTGAAAGCACCACGGTCGAGCTGAATATCAACGATATGGGCAAACTGCGTCGCCAACTCGATGCCATCGCTGCCGATGTGGTGAACTTTCAGTGTGACGTGAGCATTCAGGCACCGCGCACCAATGATTACCCTTGGCTAGCTAATTTGCTGACCAAACGGGTGAACAAGCTCGATCCTGAGTTTGACCTGAAGCTTGAGCGGCAGATTTTGCGCAGTGTTCCGGCGCAGATGGTTCTTAGCCCGCGTAAACCATAAAAGCATCGCGAGCCTGCTCGCGATGGCGTCCTTTCTGGAAAAAACAATCTCAGCTCGAAATTGCCTTCGGCCGTGGGCGAGCTTCTTTAGCCATTCCTTTTTTCAGACCTTTGATCGCGTTATTGCCAAATGACAGGACAAATGCGAAATAAATGCTAAGAACCTCTATACGGACAGGCTAAAATGCGCGCCCGGCTTACCGCTGATCCTTTTCTAACGCGCCCCACAAGGTTCGCTACGTGATCGAGTTTCAAAACGTCCATAAAACCTACCGCGTCGCCGGTAAGGAAATCCCCGCTCTGCATCCGACCAGTCTGACGATTGAGAACGGGCAGGTTTTCGGCTTGATCGGTCATTCCGGAGCAGGAAAAAGTACCCTGCTGCGTCTGATCAATCGCCTGGAAAACGCCAGCGGCGGCAAGATCACCGTCGACGGTGAAGAAGTCACCGCGCTCGACGCCAATGGCCTGCGCCGCTTCCGTCAGCAGGTCGGAATGATTTTCCAGCACTTCAACCTGCTGGCCTCCAAGACTGTCGCCGACAACGTCGCGCTGCCACTGACCCTGGCCGGCGAACTGTCGCGTAGCGAGATCGACTCGCGCGTGGCCGAGTTGCTGGCGCGGGTCGGTTTGTCCGACCACGCGAAAAAGTACCCGGCGCAATTGTCCGGCGGACAAAAGCAGCGTGTCGGCATTGCCCGCGCCCTGGCGACCAAGCCAAAAATCCTGCTGTGCGATGAAGCCACCAGCGCCCTTGACCCGCAAACCACCGCATCGGTGTTGCAATTGCTGGCCGAGATCAATCGCGAGCTGAAACTGACCATCGTGTTGATCACCCACGAGATGGACGTGATCCGCCGGGTCTGCGACCAGGTGGCAGTCATGGACGCTGGCGTGATCGTCGAGCAAGGCTCGGTGGCCGAGGTGTTCCTGCATCCGAAGCACCCGACCACCAAGCGTTTCGTGCAGGAAGACGAGCAGATCGACGAAAGCGAACAGCGTGATGACTTCGCTCACGTGCCGGGTCGCATCGTGCGTCTGACCTTCCAGGGCGAAGCGACCTACGCGCCATTGTTGGGCACCGTCGCCCGGGAAACCGGTGTGGACTACAGCATCCTGGCCGGTCGTATCGATCGCATCAAAGAAGTCCCATACGGGCAACTGACCCTGGCCGTGACCGGCGGTGACATGGAAGCGGCCTTCGCCTGCTTCACCGCGGCCGACGTTCACATGGAGGTGCTGCGCTAATGGAAGCCCTGACAAGTTTCTTTGCCAATATCGACTGGTTCGAAATCTGGCTGGCCACCTGCGACACCCTGCTGATGCTCGGCGGTTCGCTGTTGTTCACCGTGCTGCTCGGCTTGCCGTTGGGTGTGCTGCTGTTCCTGTGCAGCCCGCGCCAGTTGCTGGAAGCCAAGGGCATCTACGCGATGTTGTCCCTGGTGGTGAACGTTCTGCGTTCGCTGCCGTTCATCATCCTGTTGATCGTGATGATTCCGTTCACAGTGTTGATCACCGGCACGTCCCTCGGTGTCGCGGGTGCAATCCCGCCGCTGGTGGTGGGTGCCACGCCGTTCTTCGCCCGCCTGGTGGAAACCGCCTTGCGTGAAGTGGATCGCGGCATCATCGAAGCGACCCAGGCCATGGGCGCGACCACGCGGCAGATCATCACCAACGCGTTGTTGCCTGAGGCTCGTCCGGGCATCTTCGCGGCGATTACGGTGACGGCCATTACGCTGGTGTCCTACACGGCGATGGCCGGTGTCGTGGGCGCCGGTGGTCTGGGCGACCTGGCGATCCGCTTCGGTTACCAGCGTTTCCAGACCGATGTGATGGTCGTGACGGTGGTATTGCTGCTGGTATTGGTCCAGGTACTGCAAACCGTCGGCGACAAACTGGTTGTGCATTTCTCCCGTAAATAAGACATGAGCCGGCCATTCGCTGGCAGGCGCCGGAAACCGGCGCCGCACAAGGAGTTAGCTGAATGAAAAAACTACTCGTGGCCTTCGCGGCCGTTGCCGCGTTCTCTGCCCACGCTGAAACCCTGACTGTCGCAGCCACTCCGGTTCCGCACGCCGAGATCCTCGAATTCGTGAAGCCAGCCCTGGCCAAAGAAGGCGTGGACCTGAAGGTCAAGGTATTCACCGACTACATCCAGCCGAACGTGCAGGTCGCGGAAAAGCGCCTGGACGCCAACTTCTTCCAGCACCAGCCATACCTGGATGAGTTCAACAAGGCCAAGGGCACCCACCTGGTTTCCGTGGCCGGCGTGCACCTGGAGCCCCTGGGCGCTTACTCCAGCAAGTACAAGACCATTGCCGAACTGCCTGGCGGTGCCACCGTGGTCATCCCGAACGACGCCACCAACGGCGGCCGGGCACTGTTGCTGATGGCCAAGGCCGGTCTGATCAAGTTGAAGGATTCGAACAACATCCTGTCAACCGTGAAGGACATCACCGAGAACACCAAGGACCTGAAAATCCGTGAGCTGGAAGCCGCGACCATCCCGCGTGTGCTGACCCAGGTCGACCTGGCGCTGATCAACACCAACTACGCGCTGGAAGCCAAGCTCGATCCGTCCAGGGACGCGCTGTTCATCGAAGGCAGCGACTCGCCGTACGTGAACATCCTCGTGGCTCGTCCGGATGACAAGGACAGCGAAGCGATGAAGAAACTGGTGGCTGCCCTGCACAGCCCGGAAGTGAAGGCCTTCATTCTCGAGAAGTACAAAGGCGCGGTGGTGCCGGCGTTCTGATCCATGGCTGTGTCGAAAAAAGGGCGCATTGAATGCGCCCTTTTTTGTGCCTGAAACATCGTCTCCCTGTGGGAGCGAGCTTGCTCGCGATGGGGCCGTCACATCCAACATAGATGTTGAATGTCAGTCCGCCATCGCGAGCAAGCTCGCTCCCACAGGTTTAGTGGTGCCGTTATTGACGCTTGAGCATCACCGGCAACTGCGCCACCAACTTCGCATTGTTCAACGGCGCCCGAATGAAGCCGCGTTGGGTGCCGTCCGGCCCGATCACCGCGAGGTTGCCGCTGTGGTCGACGGTGTAGTTCGGCTTGCTGGTGTCCGCCGGAATGTATGGAATGCTTACCGAGTTGGCGATCGTTTGCAGCTCTTCGGTCGACGCCGGGGTCAGGCCGATGAACTGCGGGTCAAAGTAACCCAGGTACTGCTTGAGCTGCTTGGGCGTATCGCGATTGGGGTCGATGCTGACCAGCACGATTTGCAGTTTATCCACCGCTTCTGGCGGCAACTCGCTCTTGATCTGTCGCAGCTGGGCGAGGGTGGTCGGGCAGATGTCCGGGCAGAAGGTGTAGCCGAAGAACAGCAGGCTCCACTTGCCTTTCAATTCATTGATCGCGACCGGCTGGCCGTCCTGATTGGTCATCGTCACGTCCGGCAGATTACGGCTCTGCGGCAGCAAGATGATTCCGGCGTCGATCAGCGCTGTCGGATCGCCCTGATTCTTCCCGGACAGCACMTTGTTGACGGTCAGGCCCAGGATCAGTGCGACCAGGGCAACGAGAATGAAGACGGTTTTCTGGGTTCGAGTCATAGGTTCAACAGTAAGTAGTGGTCTACGAGCAGGGCGATAAACAGCAGGAACAAGTAGTAAATAGAGTACTTGAACGTGTTGATCGCCGCGTGCGGCCGAGTGCCACGGTACAGCACCACGGCCCATTGCAGAAATCGCGCACCCAGCCCGAGCGCACACGCCAGGTACAGCACACCGCTCATGTGGATCACGTAAGGCATCAGACTGACAGCGAGCAACGCGAAGGTATACAGCAGGATATGAATCTTGGTGTAGTGCTCGCCATGGGTGACCGGCAGCATCGGGATGTCGGCCTTGGCGTATTCCTCCTTGCGATGGATCGCCAGCGCCCAGAAGTGCGGCGGGGTCCAGGCGAAGATGATCAGCACCAGCAGCAGCGGTTCGGCGCTGACGTGACCGGTGGCGGCAGTCCAGCCGAGCAACGGCGGCGCAGCACCGGCCAGACCACCGATGACAATGTTCTGCGGGGTCGCGCGCTTGAGAAATCCGGTGTAGATCACCGCGTAGCCGAGCAACGAGGCGAGGGTCAGCCACGCGGTCAGCGGGTTGGTAAACGTCAGCAACATGGCTTGCCCGAGGGCCGCCAATACCAGCGCGAACGTCAGCGCGGCTGTCGGTGACACCCGGCCTTCGGCGAGCGGCCGTTTGTGGGTGCGCGCCATGACCGCGTCGATGCGCCGGTCCACCACATGATTGACCGCCGCCGCGCCACCGGCACACAAAGCGATGCCCAGGTTGCCGAAAATCAGCACCGTCCACGGCACGCCGGCACGGGTCGCGAGGAACATCCCCACCAGTGAAGTGATGAGCATCAGCACCACGACTTTGGGTTTGGTCAGTTCCAGGTAGTCACGCCAGATCGCCTGACTGGGACGTTCGCCGATCAGAATCGCCATGGCATCTCTCCTTTTATTGTTATGGGCCCGGCTGAGTGTTTACGCGGGCTGAAGTGCCAGCGCGCTTGCTTGACCCGGACCAGACTGGTGCGGGCGTGGTAATTGACCAGCACCATGGTCAGCAACAGCGCCGCCCCTCCCGCGTTATGCGCGACGGCCACCGGCAGCGGCAGATGGAACAGCACGTTGCTGATACCCAGGGTGATTTGTGCGCCAAGGACGATCAGCACCAGGCCTGCCAGGCGCGTCATGCCAACCGCCTTCAGTTGCCAGGCCAGACCGAGCAATACCAGGGTGACCAGCAACGCACCGATGCGATGGGTCAGGTGAATGGCCGTACGGGCATCGCTGTCCAGTTGCCCGCCGAGATAGTTCGGACCGATGTGTTGGGTCAGGTGAAAGCCATTGGCGAAGTCGGCAGGCGGCAGCCATTGGCCGTGGCAAGTAGGAAAGTCGATACAGGCCACGGCGGCGTAATTGGAACTGACCCAGCCACCGAGGGCGATTTGCCCGATCACCAGCAGCAGTCCGGCCGTCGCCCAGTGCTGCAAGCGTCGCGGCACGGTCAGCGCCGGCAGTACGCCGGACAGGCGCAAGGTCAGCAGAAACAACAGGCTCAAGGTCGCGAAACCGCCAAGCAAATGCCCGGTAACCACCTGCGGCCAGAGCCTGAGCGTTACTGTCCACATGCCGAACGCGGCTTGGCCAAGAACCACCGCCAACAGAAACAACGGCAGCTTCACCGGTTGCCCCGGATGGCGGCGATGCACCCACGCACGACCGGCCAACACCGCGATCAACAGCCCCAGCGTGCCCGCGAAGTAGCGGTGGATCATCTCGTTCCAACCCTTGTGGGCCTCGACTGGAGTGTCCGGGAAATGCAATTCGGCATGGGCCAGCTGGGCTTCGCTTTTCGGCACGCTGATGAAGCCGTAGCAGCCGGGCCAGTCCGGGCAGCCGAGGCCGGCGTGGGTCAGGCGGGTGTAGGCGCCGAGCAACACCACAATCAGTGCCAGTAAGGTGGCAAACAACGCGAGGCGAAATCCAGGTTTGGCCATGACGATGCCCTTATCCGATATTCGACAGTTTCAGCAGGTGACGCAGGTCGTTGAGCAGGTCCTTACCCTTCACCGACGGGTCATAGCGCAGCACCAGGTTGCCGTGAGGGTCGATGATCCACAGGTGCGGCGCGTCATTGCTTTGAGCGCCTTTAGTGTAGGCAGGCAAGTCCAGTGAATAGCGTTGCAACTGCGGGTACTCGCGTTGAAGTTTAGTCTCGTAATCGCTGTTCAGCGTCTGCGCGGCAGCCAATGCATGGCTGGCGCGGGACGCATCGCGGCCGAGGCCGATCTGGATCTGCCGCGCCAGATACACCAGTTGCTGGCAGTCCACCGCACAATCCTTGGGCGCCGTTACCAGTATCTGCCAGCGATCCTCCTGAGCCTGCACGCCGATGTCGGCACGGGTCTGGCCGTTACCGATCAGTTCGCCGTGATAACTGCGGCCCTCGGGCACCCAGAAATTCAGCTTGTACATGCCGGTGGCGAGGATCATCGGACCGATCACCCCGAGCAGGATCAGCAGCAGTTGCAAGCGGCCCTTGCGCCGGTTCACCGACGGTTTCGCCTCAGACATGCTGGGTGGATTCATGGCCGCTCCCATGGTGCTTCTCCTTTGCGTTGTGCCAGCCGAGATAGAGATAAAGGCCGAACAGGGCGATCGTCATGGCGAACCACTGCACGGCATAAGCAATGTGTTTTTCCGGCCCCATGACCACCACCGGCCAATCGGCCTGATAAGTGGCGGGGCCGGTTTCGGCGCGTAGCTCAAAGGCAAAGCCTTCGCGGTTCAGCGCAGTCCAGAGCCTGGTTGGCTCAACGGCCGTAATCAGCTTCGGCCATGTCAACGTTGTGGGATCTGCGTGCAATTGGAACGTCGCACCGGGGGAGATGTAGACCCACGCGTCGAGGCTGACCGCTTCGGTGGGTGTCTTGAATTGGGGTGGTGTGCGGCGCTCCGGCCACGGCAGCCAGCCGCGATTGACCAGCAGCCAAAGCCCGGTGGCCTGATCGTGAAACGGTTGCAACAGCTCGACACCAACCCTGCCGTTGCGTTGACTGTTGTCCAGCAGCAGGCTGTGTTCGGCATCGAACTGGCCATGCAGGCGAACCCGGCGGAAGGCCGGGTCAGTGATGTATTGCAGTTCGGTGCTGGCCATCGGCTCGGCGACACGGCGCTCGGCGTAGGTTTGCAGCAGCGCGCTTTTCTCCGCGCCCCGGCTCAATTGCCAGAACCCCAAAGACACCAGTAGCGGCAGCAACAACGCCACCACCAGCGTTGGCACGACACCTGGCCGAAAGCGCTTCATGGCGTCGCCAGAAAATTGGTCATCGCGATAGCTATACTCATATGCATCGCTTCTCCCCCCGGAGTCTCACCATGCTCAAAGCAGCCATCGTCCTGATGCTGATTGCCACGGTTGTCAGCCTGTTCAGCGGCCTGTTTTTTCTGGTCAAGGACGACAGCCGCTCAAGCCGCCTCGTCATTGCCTTAAGTGTGCGAGTGACGCTGGCCGCCCTTACCCTCGGTCTGATCGCCTGGGGCTTTTTCAGCGGCCAACTGGTCTCTCACGTGCCTTGGTAAAAGGCTTAGAGCACATAGACGAAAACAAACAGCCCGATCCACACCACATCCACGAAGTGCCAGTACCAGCTCGCCGCTTCGAAGCCGAACTGATGCTCGCTGTCGAAGTGCCCGCGCATGATCCGCATCAGCATCACGAACAGGATGATGGTGCCGATGGTCACGTGGGCGCCGTGGAACCCGGTGAGCATGAAGAATGTCGCGCCGTAGATGCCCGAGCCCAGGGTCAGACCCAGTTCGTGATAGGCGTGCATGTACTCTTCGGCCTGGAAGGTGAGGAACCCGCAGCCGAGCAATACGGTGAGCAACAGCCAGAGTTTCAGTGCGCCGCGATGGCCCTTTTTCAAGGAGTGGTGGGCGATGGTCACGGTTACGCTGGAGCTCACCAGTAACACGGTGTTGAGCAGCGGCAGGCCCCAGGGGCTGATGACTTCCTTGGGCGGCGGAAACAGTTTGGAGTCGGGGTTGCTCAGCAGCGGCCAGGCGAATTGGAAGTTCGGCCACAGCATGTGCGCGATGCCTTTGGCGCCTTCACCGCCGAGCGCCGGCCCAGAGATATGGCGGACATAAAACAGCGCGCCAAAAAAGGCGATGAAGAACATCACCTCCGAGAAAATGAACCAGCTCATGCCCCAGCGGAACGAACGATCCATTTGCGCGCTGTACAAACCACCGCGACTTTCCTTGATGACCGTACCGAACCAGCCGAACAGCATGTAGGCCAGCAGCAACCCGCCGACGAAAAAGATCAGTGGCCCGTGGGACTCCGGGCGCGCCGCTTTCAGATCATTGAACCAGGTGGCCAGGCCGTACACGGTAGTGACCATGCCGAGCGTGGCGATGATCGGCCATTTGCTCTGGGCGGGAACGTAATAATGTTCATGAGTTGCCATTTATTGTTCTCCTTATCGGGCACGCTCAGCCGCCAGTGTTTACTGCTACTGGTGGATGTCGGGCGGTGATATCGAACAGCGTGTAAGACAGCGTCAGGTGCTTCACATCCTTGGGCATGTCACGGTCAACGATGAAACGTACCGGCATCTCGATCCGTTGACCGGGCTGCAGCACCTGCTGGGTAAAGCAGAAACATTCGGTCTTGTGGAAGTACGCCGCCGCGGTGCTCGGCGCAATGCTCGGCACCGCCTGGGCGCTCATCGGCTTATCGGTGGGGTTGTGAGCGATGAAGATCATCTCGTTCACCGCCCCCGGATGGGCCACCAGTTCCTCGCCCTTGGGATAGAAGTCCCAGGGCATATCGGCAGTGTTGGTCGACAGAAACTGCACGCGTACCTGCCGCGAGGTGTCGACCGTCTGCTCGCCCTCGTACTGCCCGGCGGTTTTGCCATTAATGCCGAAGGCCTTGCACATCACGTCGTAGATCGGCACCAGTGCAAACCCGAACACAAACATTGCCACCACCACGGTCAGCAAACGCGTGACCAGTTTCTTCAACGAAATTGAGTCAGCCATGACTTTCGACCTCCACACCAAACCCTGTGGGAGCGAGCTTGCTCGCGATAGCGGTGTGTCTGACACACCGGGTTGGCCCTATCGCGAGCAAGCTCGCTCCCACAGAAGGGCGCGCGTTCATTTCACTTCCGGCGGCGTGGTGAAGGTGTGATACGGCGCCGGTGACGGGATGCTCCACTCCAGACCTTCAGCCCCGTCCCACGGTTTGGCCGGTGCTGGGGGGCCGCCGCGAATGGTCTTGATCACGATGAACAGGAAGAAGATCTGCGTAGCGCCGAACATGAATGCACCGATCGACGACACCATGTTGAAGTCGGCGAATTGCAGGTTGTAGTCCGGAATCCGTCGCGGCATCCCCGCCAGCCCCACGAAGTGCATCGGGAAGAAGGCCATGTTCATGCCGATGAACGACAGCCAGAAATGCAGCTTGCCGAGGGTTTCGTCGTACATGTGGCCAGTCCATTTCGGCAGCCAGTAGTAGGCTGAGGCGAAGATCCCGAAGATCGCCCCTGGCACCAGTACGTAGTGGAAGTGCGCAACCACGAAGTAGGTGTCCTGATACTGGAAGTCCGCCGGGGCGATGGCCAGCATCAACCCGGAGAACCCGCCGATGGAGAACAGGATGACGAACGCCACGGCAAACAGCATCGGTGTCTCGAAGGTCAATGAGCCTTGCCACATGGTGCTGGCCCAGTTGAACACCTTCACGCCCGTTGGCACCGCAATCAGCAGTGTGGCGTACATGAAGAACAGCTCGCCCACCAGCGGAATGCCGACCACGAACATGTGGTGCGCCCAGACGATGAACGACAGGAACGCGATACTCGCCGTGGCGTAGACCATCGAGGTGTAGCCGAACAGCGGCTTGCGCGAAAAGGCCGGAATGATCGAGCTGACGGCACCGAAGGCCGGCAGGATCATGATGTACACCTCGGGGTGACCGAAGAACCAGAACACATGCTGGAACAGCACCGGGTCACCGCCACCGGCGGCGCTGAAGAAGCTGGTGCCGAAATGGATGTCCATCAGCATCATGGTCACACAGCCCGCCAGTACCGGCATCACCGCAATCAACAGGAACGCGGTGATCAGCCAGGTCCAGACGAACAGCGGCATTTTCATCAACGTCATGCCGGGGGCGCGCAGGTTGAGGATGGTCGCGATCACGTTGATCGCCCCCATGATCGAACTGATCCCCATCAAGTGAATGGCGAAGATGAAGAAGGTCACGCTTTCCGGCGCGTAGGTCGTCGACAGCGGTGCATAGAAGGTCCAGCCGAAGTTCGGCCCGCCGCCGGCGGTGAACAGGGTCGATACCAGCAGCAGGAACGCCGCCGGCAACAGCCAGAAGCTGAAGTTGTTCATCCGCGGCAGGGCCATGTCCGGCGCGCCGATCATCAGCGGGATCATCCAGTTGGCGAGGCCGACGAAAGCCGGCATCACTGCACCGAAGACCATCACCAGACCGTGCATGGTGGTCATCTGGTTGAAGAACTCCGGCTGGACGATTTGCAGCCCCGGCTGGAACAGCTCGGCACGGATCACCATGGCGAACGAGCCGCCAAGCAGGAACATGGAGAATGCAAACCACAGGTACAGCGTGCCAATGTCCTTGTGGTTGGTGGTCAGCACCCAGCGCATCAAGCCTTTGGCGGGGCCGTGGGCGTGGTCGGTGGCGGTATGAACATGTTCATCGATTACAGCAGTCATGTCCTGTCTCCTGCAAACAGATGGGCTGGGCAGGCCGGGGTGCATAGCCCCGACCGGTTCCGTACGTGCGCAATAGACCGGGTCATTTGCTTTCCGCCTGTTTCAGCTCCAGTACTTCTTTAGGCGTGACCATGTCGCCTTTGTTGTTGCCCCAGGCATTACGTTCATAGGTCACGACCGCCGCGATATCGACTTCCGATAGTTGCTTGCCGAACGCCGCCATTGCGGTGCCGGGCTTGCCGTGGAAGACAATGCTCAGGTGAGCTTCTTTCGGTCCGGTGGCGATTTTCGAGCCCTTGAGCGCCGGGAACATCGGCGGCAGGCCCTGGCCTTCGGCCTGGTGACAGGCCACGCAAGTGGTGTGATAGACCTTGTCGCCGCGCTCCTTGAGCTCGTCGAGGGTCCATTCCTTGCTGGTCAGCTCCTTGAGCTGCGCGGCCTCGACCTTGCGATCGGCCAGCCATTTTTCGTAATCGGCCTTTTCCTTGACCTCGACCACTGTCGGCATGAAACCGTGATCCTTGCCGCACAACTCGGCGCACTGGCCACGGTAGATGCCGGGCTTGTCGATGCGGGTCCAGGCCTCATTGACGAACCCGGGAATCGCATCGCGCTTGACGGCGAAAGCCGGCACCCACCAGGAGTGGATCACGTCGGCGGAGGTCACCAGGAAGCGCACCTTGGTGCCGACCGGCAGCACCAATGGCTTGTCGACTTCGAGCAGGTAGTGCTCGCTCTTGGCTTCCTTGTTGTGGATTTGATCCTGGGGGGTGGTCAGGTTGCTGAAGAACTCGACGTCCTGGCCCAGGTATTTGTAATGCCACTTCCACTGGTAGCCGGTGATCTGTATATCGATCTCCGGCTCGCTGGCGTCGTACATCTTGATCAGGGTTGCGGTAGCGGGAACCGCCATGGCCACCAGGATCAGGAAGGGCACGATGGTCCAGAGGATTTCGACGGTGGTGCTTTCATGAAATTTGGCGGCCACCTGCCCGGTCGAGCGGCGATGAAGAATCATCGACCAGAACATGGCACCAAAAACGATGATGCCGATCACCACACAGATCCAGAAAATGGTCATGTGCAGGTCGAATACTGCGTGACTGATTTCAGTCGCTCCAGGCGCCATATTCACAGTCCAGGCCGCTTGCGCCTGACTGAAAATCGACCACAACAGGAGGCCCATCCAGACATGTGGATGTCGCATCATTGCGGGTTCCCCTTATCGTTCTTGTTATCCCGCCGGCTTTCACCTGCGGCAAGGGAGCGGCTGCATCAGACTACGAACTTGATTCGCCGGGCCTTGCTGCACATGCAGTCGGGCGTTATCAGCTAACTCCATTCAATGGCGAGTATAGACAGCGACTCCGACCTCGCAACGCGATGACGTAAATGATCTGAAACAACGGGGACTTGCATTCAAGGGCACGATTGGAGAAGGATGCAGACGAATGGTGGCAAATCGATATAACGCAGATGCATCAAGGATGAAATAATTATGACAAATGCGTCTTAGCATTTTTCATAAGCCAGCTAAGTTATGTCTTCCCTATTTCATTGCCTTGTTTCCTGGAGTTTTCATGAACACCGCCGCATTGCGCGAGCAGATCCAAAAAGCCCAACAACATGAAGCCGACACCGGCCTGCTGACGCGTCAGCTGGAAAGCAAACTGCCTCATCTACACCCGGCGATCCAATTGCCGGAGACCGATACCAACGGCGTACTGACGCGATTTGTCGCCGCCTACATCGAAGAAGTGCCCGATCTGCTGGATGCAGCCAATGAAGTCGCCAGGGAAGCGGGCATTGAGTCACAGATCAAACCGGTGCTGAATATCGCCGAGCAGTACTTCCTCCAGCCGCCAGCCATCATGGCCGGCCATGTCGGGCTTGACAGCCTGCTGGATGAAGCCTACCTGGCGCACCGGTTTGTCGAAGAGGTCAACGACCTGTACATCAAGCATTTCGGCCAGCCACTGATCCCCTTGGACATGACTGTCGCCAACCTGATTGCTCACCAATTGATCGGTGAGGAGTTTGCCAACCAACTGGACGAAGTCGTACATCACGCGTTCGATCAAATGCTGACCGAAGAGAGCTTTGCGCTAGAGTCGGTGGAAGCCTACCGCGACAAGCTCAGCAGCCCGGACACCGGTGCCGCGTGGAAGCGCTGGCCGTGCATGTCGCGCCGTTTGGGCGTGGGCCTGGAGCTGGATCAGCCGGCAGCTTGATCCATCGCTAAACACAATCCCCTTGTGGGAGCGAGCAAGCTCGCTCCCACACAGGAACCTCAACCAGCCGCGCCTATGCCGGTATTCGTCCGCACCCGCCCCTCGAGCCTGCGCTTCAACCCCCGCGATTCAATCAACAGCTTCGAACCCTTGGCCGCATTCGCCCGACCCCATTCCTCCAGCAACTCCAGACACGAGTGATCGATGTAGCTCAGATTATTGAGCGGCACATGCACCGTCGCGCCTGCTGGAATACTACCCAGCACCTGGGTCAGCGCCGGCACTTTGAGGAAGGTCGCAGCGCCTGTCAGGCGCAATTCCATTTGCCCTTCCTGAGGCAGGTCGATCAGGCTGATTTTCAAGCGCGAGGCTTTAAGCGCGAGCTTCACCAGCGTCAGGCCGAAGCCGATCAACACGCCGGTCAGCAGGTCCGTGAATACGATGGCGAGCGCGGTTGCCGCGTAAGTGAACATCGGCGCCCGACCATACCGGCCCAAACCACGAAAGACTTTGAGGTCCACCAGTTTGAAACCGGTGTACACCAGCACGCCCGCCAGGCTTGCCACCGGAATGCTTTGCAGCACGCTGGACAGCAACAGCACGAACGCCAGCAGCCACAGGCCGTGGAAAATGGTCGAAAACCGTGTAGTTGCTCCGGCCTGAACATTCGCCGAACTGCGCACGATAACGCCCGTCATCGGCAACGCCCCTAGCAGGCCACACAGCATGTTGCCGATACCTTGCGCCGACAATTCCCGGTCGAAGTCCGAGCGCTGGCCACTGTGCATGCGATCAACCGCCGCGGCCGAGAGCAAGGTTTCGGCGCTGGCGATGAAGGCCACGGCAAACGCGGCAATCAGCAAGGTCGGATCAGCCAGGTTGAGCAGATCCACCGGCTTCAGCCAGTCGATGGCCTCCGTCAGGTTTGCCGGCACCTCAACCCGTTTGACCTGCAATGCCAGCACCAGACTGGCAAGCGTGGCCAGACCGACGCCCAGTAGCGCGCCGGGAATGAAGCGCAGGGATTGCGGACGGAGTTTGTCCCACAGCCACATGACGGCAATCGTCGACAAACCGAGCAACCCGGCTTGCCAGCCAAACGTGGGCAACGCCTGAGCCAGCGCCGCCGGGAAGGTTGCCAGGTTATCCAGGCCCGAGGGTTTGGGCACGGCATCCAGCATCACATGCACCTGAGACAGGATAATCAACACTCCAATCCCGGCCAGCATGCCGTACACCACTGCAGGCGCCGTCACCCGAAACCAGCAGCCCAGCTTCAATCGACCGGCCAACAGTTGCAGCAAACCCGCCAGCAACAGAATCGGCCCGAGCATGGCGATACCGTGCTGGCGGACCAGTTCGAATACCAGAACGGCCAGGCCCGCCGCCGGGCCGCTGACTTGCAGCGGCGAACCGGCTAACCAACCGACCACCAGACCACCGATGATGCCAGTAATCAGACCTTTGGCCGGCGGCAGCCCCGAGGCAATCGCGATGCCCATGCACAGGGGCAGGGCAACCAGAAACACAACCACCGAAGCCAGCAGCTCCCGTGGCAGAACAGCTTTTAATTGAGCAGCACGCATGGTGAGTCTCCCGAAGTTTTCTTCAGGCATGGCAAAGCCAGGCTGCCTGAATGGCAGCCTCGGCTAAACCACACATCGATTTAGGAAGATTTAGAAGCGCGCTTTTGGCGTCGCCACAGGAATCGGCAGGCTGCCATTTAGCGGCAGGAAACAACCTTGATCGGCGTCGTAGGCTTTGATTTCGCTGGTTTCGATGTTGTAGACCCAGCCGTGAATAAATAACTGACCGTTGGCCATGCGCGAAGCCACCGACGGATGGGTGCGCAGATGCTGCAACTGGGCGATCACATTCTCTTCGGTGAGGATGTGCATGCTTTCGCTTTCGCTAGAGCAGTTGCAGTTCTCCTGCACCATGGTTTTTGCCACTTCGGCGTGCCGCAGCCAGGCTTTGACCGTGGGCATTTTTTCCAGGCTGTCCGGGTTGAGCACCGCGCGCATGGCGCCGCAGTCGGAATGCCCGCAAATAATGATGTGATGCACCCCCAGAGCCAGTACGGCGTACTCGATCGCCGTGGAAACACCGCCGTTCATTTGCCCGTAAGGCGGTACAACGTTGCCGACATTGCGGGTTACGAACAGGTCGCCGGGGGAGCTTTGGGTAATCAACTCGGGCACGATGCGCGAATCGGCGCAGGCGATGAACATCGCTCGTGGCCGCTGGGCCGTGGCAAGTTTTTTGAAGAGCTCTTCCTGTTGCGGAAAGATCTCATGATGAAAATGCAAAAAGCCGTCAACAATATGCTGCAACGCTGCATCGGCGGTTTCCGCCTCGGGTTCGGGCGAGGCCGACGCAGCCAACGGCTGTTTATCCTTGTCACTCATGATTCATCCTCATTGACGGGCTCAGGGAGTCATCCCGTGTGGTCCGGTGTGAAGCCAGTGGCTGGTTAAAAAACATCCAGGCCAATCATCTCGACCCATCGGTCACTCGATGAACAAGGTAGCGGCCGAATCTTAATTGAAACTGAATAAAACGCTCTAGGACGCGTGTTCCAGGTCACATAAAACGTGACCAGACTAATACGTAAGCGTGCTCTTCAGTACTCAACCATAGGCCAATTGTCCTCAAATCAACGACATTTGGCGACCCGGCGGACAAAAGGCTTCGCAGTCCAGATTGAACCCCTCCCGGTGATTGAGTCCCAGCCGTTTGATCGCTTTGGCAAAGCGCTGCGCCAGCAGGTCCGCAAACGGGCCTTCACCGCGCATCCGCGCACCAAAGCGGCTGTCATACAGTTCGCCACCACGGCTCTGGCGAATCAGGCTCAGGACATGCGCTGCCCGTTGAGGGTAGTGGGCCGCCAGCCATTCCTCGAACAGGGGCGCCACTTCCAGCGGTAAGCGCAGCATCATGTAGGCGGCGCTCTGTGCCCCGGCACCGTGGGCCTCGGCGAGCAGACTTTCGAGTTCGCTGTCGTTGATCATCGGAATCATCGGTGAACACAGCACGCCCACCGGGATGCCTGCATCGCGCATGACCCTGATCGCCCGCAACCGGGCCTTGGGCGCCGCGGCGCGCGGTTCGAGGATGCGTTTGAGTTCGTCGTCCAGGGTGGTCAGGCTGATCATTACCGCAACCAGTCTTTGGCCGGCAAGCTCGGTCAACAGGTCCAGGTCGCGAAGAATCAGCGATCCCTTGGTGACGATGGTCACCGGATGCCGATAGCGCAGCAACACTTCGAGGGTTTGCCGGGTGATCTTGTATTCACGCTCGATCGGTTGATACGGGTCGGTGTTGGAACCGAGGTTGATTGGTGCACATTGATAGCCACGTTTGGACAACTGCTCCTCCAGCACATCCACGGCGTTGGTCTTGGCGATCAGCTTTGTCTCGAAATCCAGCCCCGGCGACATGTCCCAATAGGCGTGACTGGGGCGCGCATAGCAATAAATGCAACCGTGCTCGCAGCCGCGATAGGGATTGATCGAGCGATCGAAGGGCAAGTCCGGCGACGTGTTGCGGGTAATGATGGTTTTCGCCTTTTCGATCTGCACCTCTGTGCCTTGGGTGATCGGCACTTCCTGGTACCAACCATCGTCTTCAGCCACCGAACGGTTCGGGGCGAAGCGGTTGTGCGGATTGGTCGCGGTGCCGCGGCCACGTGGGGGCAATGGCGTGTGCATGGGGGAGAATCCTGACTGCTGTATGCACATACAGTATATCGACAACGATCAGCCGACCAGTGCCGTTCGGCATTTTCTCAGCGCTCATATATCGCAAAGTTGTTGAACGGCAACTAAGAGATACATATTGTGGCTGGTCATCTCATAAGAAATATCGCTATTGTCTTTTGCGCAACAAACATAAACATGGATATTTTTTAAAAAGGATTTAATGATGTCATTTTTCAATCGTCGCGGTATTTTTCTGCAAAAGCTTGGCCCAACAACAGTCGACCCAAACGAAGTGCTTGTCTCAATGCAGTTCGCATTGAAAGAGGAAGATTGGGACGCCGAAAATAACGTGGGGACCACAGCTTTACTGGACTCTACCATCCTCATTGCATCGTCCCATGACGGTGGCCAATCGTTCAGCCTCGGTAATATCAACAATGATATCGATGGTGACGGTGATATTGACGCCGATGATAAGGCTAAACTTCTGGCCCTGGCTAAAGCCTATGTCAGTATTGCCAGGCCTTGATCAGTACTTATAGAAAATTCAGACACAGCTAATCAGCCCTGGTCGAACTTAACATTCGACCGGAGTACTTTTACTGCAAGTATTAGTTCATCGATATTTTACGAATCCATCATGTTTAGTGAAAACAACCACCAAGCTATCTGCTTCACGATTCTTTGACGAACAGCTCACAGACCTTTGACCGTGCATGGCAGACCCTTGTCAGCATCTTCCCGTCCCTTTCTGAACGGTCGCTCAAGCATGCCTCTATCACGAATTTTATCTGCAATATGCCTGTCGTTGGTTGCACTCGCTAACCTGACACTGGCACTTGCTGACGACAGCGCGACGCAGCGTCCGGCGGACTGGGCCCAACCGGTCGAGAAGCAATACAACCTCTTCCAGATGTCGCCGACGCTCTTTCGCAGCGCCTTGCCGGACAAGGGCGCGGTGCCGCTGCTGGAGAAGCTGAAGGTGGGCACGGTGATCAACTTCCTGCCTGAAGCGGACTCCAGTTGGTTGTCAACGCCAGGCATCACGCAAGTACAGCTGCCTTATCGCACCAACCACGTGGATGACGCCGATGTGCTCAAGGCCTTGCGCGCCATCAAGTCGGCCGAAGCCAAAGGCCCGGTGCTGATGCACTGCAAACACGGTTCCGACCGTACCGGCCTGATGGCGGCCATGTACCGGGTTGTCATCCAGGGCTGGAGCAAGGAAGAGGCACTGAACGAAATGACCCAGGGTGGCTTTGGCGACAGCACCCATTTCAAGGACGGTATTCGCTACATGATGCAGGCCGACGTGGACAAACTGCGCACGGCGCTGGCCAATGGCGATTGCAGCACCAGCCCGTTCGCCGCGTGCTCGATGAAGAGCTGGTTCAAGTCCGCTCATATCGAATAAAAAAAGCCCCCGCGGCATTGCGCAACGGGGGCTTTTTTTCACTCAGTGTTGTTCGTCCGGCTTTTTCTTCAGTTTCGGGTTCGGGAAGAACTGAACCGCCTGAACCTTGGTGTCGGCTGGTTTGAGTGCGCTGGTATTAACCCGCGTACCCAGCTCCTTGGGCACCGACAGCCCTTGCTCATTGAGTGTGTCGGAGTAACCGCAGGCCACGCACTCACGGTGCGGGACCTGGTCTTCGTTCCACATCATCAACTTGTCCGGCTCGCTGCATGCCGGGCAGACCGCCCCGGCGATAAAGCGTTTTTTCGTAATCACAGGTCCCTCGCTCATGCTGCTGCGTCCTCACTCAGGCCGCTATGGCGCAAGAGTGCGTCAATCGATGGCTCACGGCCACGGAAGTCGACGAACAGCACCATAGGCTCCTGGGAACCGCCGCGTGCCAGGATCGCTTCACGGAAGGCGCGACCGGTGTCGGCGTTGAGCACGCCTTCTTCTTCAAACTTCGAGAACGCATCGGCCGACAGCACTTCAGCCCATTTGTAGCTGTAATAACCCGCGGCATAACCACCGGCGAAGATATGCGCAAAGCTGTTGGGGAAGCGGTTGTAGGCCGGCGGGCGCATCACCGAGACCTCGTCACGCACGCCTTCGAGCACTTGCAGCACGCTGCGGCCGTCGCCGTGGGTCGCGTGCAATTCGAAGTCGAACAGAGAGAACTCCAGTTGGCGGACCATCATCAGGCCGGACTGGAAGTTTTTCGCCGCGAGCATTTTCCCGAGCAGGTCCTGAGGCAGCGGTTCGCCGGTTTCATAATGACCGGAAATCAGCGCCAGGCCTTCCGGCTCCCAGCACCAGTTTTCCATGAACTGACTTGGTAGTTCGACGGCATCCCAGGCCACGCCATTGATGCCGGACACCCCAGCATGCTCGACGCGGGTCAGCAAGTGATGCAGGCCGTGACCGAATTCATGGAACAGGGTGGTGACTTCATCGTGGGTCAGCAGCGCAGGCTTGCCGCTGTCGGCCGGGGTGAAGTTGCACACCAGGTTCGCCACCGGGCTTTGCAGCACGCCGCCAGCGGTACGACGACGGTCCCGGGCGCCATCCATCCAGGCCCCGCCACGCTTGTTGGCACGAGCATACAGGTCGAAGAAGAAGCGGCCGACATGCTGGCCGTTTTCCTTGATCTCGAACAGGCGGACATCCGGGTGCCAGGTGTCGAAGCCTTTGAGCTCGGCGATTTCGATGCCGTACAGTCGCTGAACAATGGCAAACAGACCACTCAACACCTTGTCGATCGGGAAGTAGGCGCGCAGGGCTTCCTGGGCCACGCTGTAACGCTGTTCACGGAGTTTTTCACCGTAGAAACCGCTGTCCCAACTCTGCAGATCCGGGCAGCCTTGTTCGGCGGCGTAAGCCTTGAGCTGCTCCAGATCCTGGGAGGCGAACGGCTTGCTGCGCTTGGCCAGATCACGCAGGAAACTCAGCACCTGATCGCTGGATTCAGCCATTTTGGTCGCCAGGCTCAGCTCGGAGAAACTGCTGAAACCCAACAGCTTGGCCAGTTCCTGACGCAGGTCGAGGATTTCTTCCATGACCGGGCCGTTGTCGTTCTGACCGGCATTCGGTCCCTGGTCCGACGCACGGGTGCAGTAAGCCGCATAAACTTCTTCACGCAGTGCGCGGTCCTGGGCGTAGGTCATCACCGCATAATAGCTCGGGAATTCCAGCGTGATCAGCCAGCCATCCAGATCCTTCGCCTGGGCCGCGGCGGCCATTTGTGCCTTGGCGGAATCCGTCAGGCCGGTGAGGGCGGCTTCATCGGTGATGTGTTTGGTCCACGCCTGAGTGGCGTCGAGCAGCTGGTTGGAGAAACGGCTGCCCAGCTCGGACAGCTTGCTCTGCACTTCGGCGTAACGCTTCTGCTCGGCTTCCGGCAGGTCGATACCCGACAGGCGGAAGTCACGCAGGGAGTGCTCCAGGATAGTTTTCTGCGCGACGTCGAAACCGGCCGCTTCCGGGCTGCTGGCCAGGGCTTCGAAGGCCTGGAACAGTTCGCGGTTCTGACCCAGTTCGGTGGAGTAGGCGCTCAAGGCCGGCAGGCACGACTCGTAGGCTTCACGCAGTTCAGCGCTGTTGCACACGGCGTTGAGGTGGCTGACCGGGCTCCAGGCGGCGCCCAGGCGGTCGTTGAGCTCGTCCATCGCCAGTACCAGACCGGCCCACGTTGGCTGTTTGACCTGGGTCTTGAGGATCTCGACGATGGCAGCGCGGTTGTCAGCCAGGATCTGTTCAATGGCCGGTTGTACGTGTTCGGCGCGGATGGCGGAGAACGGCGGCAGGTCATAGGACTGCAAAAGAGGGTTGTTCACGCTCACGGTTGATACCTTGGCTGGAGAAACATGCAACCATCTTAATTACAATCGACGTTCACCGCAGCTATCAGCAACAGAGAGAAACCCTATCGTGAACCTTCGCAAGTATCAGAACCACACGCCGCTGCTGGGTAAAGGCGCTTTTGTAGACGGCTCGGCGGTGGTGATCGGCGATGTTGAAATCGGTGAAGACAGCTCGGTCTGGCCGCTGACAGTGATCCGTGGCGACATGCACCGCATCCGCATCGGTGCGCGCACCAGCGTGCAGGATGGCTGCGTGTTGCACATCACCCACGCCGGTCCGTTCAATCCGGATGGCTTTCCATTGCTGATCGGCGATGACGTGACCATCGCCCACAAAGTCATGTTGCATGGCTGTTCGGTGGGCAGCCGGGTGTTGATCGGCATGGGCAGCATCGTCATGGACGGTGCGCTGGTCGACGATGATGTGATCATTGGTGCCGGCAGCCTGGTGCCGCCGGGCAAGCATCTGCAAAGCGGCTTCCTGTATGTGGGCAGCCCGGTGAAGCAGATCCGCCCGCTGACCGACAAGGAGCGCGCCTTTTTCACCTACAGCGCGGCGAACTACGTGAAGCTCAAGGACCTGCATCTGGCCGAAGGTTACGACCAGCTTTGACCCGGCCCTCTTATTCAGGATTCGACATGCATTACCAAACCGTTTTGTTCGACCTCGATGGCACCCTGACCGACCCACGTGAGGGTATCACCCGTTCGATCCAGTTCGCCCTGGGCAAACTGGGTATCGATGAGCCGGACCTGGCCAAACTCGAACACTTCATCGGCCCGCCGCTGTTGCAGGCGTTCATGCAGTTCTACGACTTCGACGAAGCCAAGGCGTGGGAGGCGGTGAATTTCTACCGTGAGCGCTTCAAGGTCACCGGCCTCTACGAAAACCGGGTGTTCGATGGTGTCACGCCGCTGCTGGAAACCCTGAGCGGACAAGGCCGGCAACTGTACATCGCAACCTCGAAACCGTGGGTGTTCGCCCGGGAAATCGCCCGGCATTTCGATTTTGCCAAACACTTCAAGGTGATTTACGGCAGCGAACTGGATGGCACCCGGACCAACAAGATCGAGCTGATTGCTCACCTGATGGCCGAAGAAAACCTGGACCCGGCCAGCACCCTGATGATCGGCGACCGTAAGCACGACCTGATCGGCGCACGCAGCAATGGCCTGGACGCGGCGGCGGTGGGTTACGGGTTCGGCAGCCACGAAGAATTGAGCGCCGAGGCTCCGGCGTATCACTTTGAAACGCTGGAAGAGATGCATCAGGCGTTTTTGCAGCGCTGATACGGCTTTACCCCTGTGGGAGCGAGCTTGCTCGCGATGGCGGTCGCACATTCAAAATAAATATGTCTGACATACCGCTATCGCGAGCAAGCTCGCTCCCACAGGGGGCTGCGCAGGCTTTCAAGGCCTGGGCGGCGGGGCGAGTTTCTGTCCTTGCTCGACTGCCCAATTCACCACCTGCGCGGTCAACTGATCGTTCGCCTGACCGAACCCGACCACCACCGCCGGAACCTGCACATTGCTCAAAGGCTGGCGCACTTCGAAGCGGCGGCTGGCAAGGATGCGCTGGTCGTAGCTGCGCACCAGCAACGCATCCAGACGCACGACCACGCTGGCATTCGTGCCCTGGTATTCAGTCTGGAACGCCTGCAGGCTGCCGCCCAATTCAAGATCGGTCTGGAAAATGCTGTCATCGGTGCTCAACAGCGGCACCCGCCCGTCATGCTGAAAACCTTCCAGCATGCGATTGCGCAACAGCACCGGCGCCGGGTCGCTCCAGCGTGAACCCTTGTAATGGCTGATCACATCGCCCTGGGGAATCACTGCAATGTTCGGACTGTTCAGCGCTTCGCTGGACTGGAATTTGGTCACGCGCAGCGACCAGCGCTGCGGTGTGCCAGGGCTGGTCGATGCACTCTGGGCCGAAGGCAATCGATAGACCTCGAAAGGCTCGGGCTTGGGCAGGATCGAGCACGAACTGATCAGCGTGAAGCCAGCGAGGAGGACAATCCGAATCAGCTTCATGGCGTGAATTCCTTGGTCTTTTCACTGCCCAGCAGGTAACCGCTGGGGTTGGCTTCCAGGCGTGTGGTAATGGTGCGCAACGAACTCAGGGTTTCGCGCATCTCACGCACGGCGGGGCCCAGGCCATTGAGGCCCTGCATGCCGCTGTTGAGCGAATCCTGATTGGCGGTGATCAGTTTGTTGAGGGTGGCACTGCTCTCCTGCAGCGACTTCATCGCCTGCTCGGCGCTGCCCAGCGCCTCCTTGCCATGCTCGTTGAGCAGCCCATTGGCATTGCGCATCAGCGCCGTGGTCTGCTCCAGCATGTTGTTGGCCTGCTTGCCGACCGAGGCCAGTTGTTGCATGGCCTGGCGAATATCGCCGCGCTGCTCGGCAATGGTCCCGGTGGTTTGCTCCAGGTGCTCCAGGGTGTTGCTGATGCGCTCGATGTTTTCCGTGGAGAACATCAGGTTGGCGTTATGCATCAGCGTGGTCACCCCGGCCATCAGGTCCTCGCTGTCATTGAGCAGGCGGGCGATGGGCGAGGGCAAGGCGATAATGGTCGGCAAGTTGCCGTCCTTGCCCCTGAGCGTCGGGCTCTGAGGCGTGCCGCCACTGAGCTGGATGATCGAGGTCCCGGTGACCCCGGTCAGGGCCAGCTTGGCATTGGTGTCTTCCTTGACCGGGGTATCGCCGGCCAGGCGAATTCGCGCCAGTACCCGGCGCGGGTCTTTCGGGTCCAGGCGCAGCGAGATCACGTCGCCGACCTTGATCCCGCTGTACTGCACCGAACTGCCCTTGGACAAACCGCTGACCGCCTCGTTGAAGACGACCTCGTAGTCCTTGAACTCGGTGTCGACACTGGACTTGGCCAGCCACAGGCCGAATAGCAGCGCGGCCGTCACCACAATCACGGTGAACAGGCCGATCAATACATGATGGGCTCGGGTTTCCATGTCAGACCTCGTTGAGCTGTTGGGCGGCCGTCAATGCCGCGCGGCCGCGAGGGCCATGGAAGTATTCGTGAATCCACGCATCGTTGGTTTCCGAGACCTTGTCGATGGCGTCCGCCACCAGCACTTTTTTCTGCGCCAGCACCGCCACCCGGTCAGTGATGGTGTAGAGCGTGTCAAGGTCGTGGGTCACCAGAAAGACACTCAGGCCCAGGGCATCGCGCAGGGTCAGGATCAATTGGTCGAACGCGGCGGCGCCAATCGGATCGAGACCGGCGGTGGGCTCGTCGAGAAACAGGATGTCCGGGTCCAGCGCCAACGCCCGGGCCAGCGCGGCACGCTTGATCATGCCGCCGGACAGCGACGCGGGGTATTTCTCTGCCGCCGACAGCGGCAACCCGGCCAGGGCCATTTTCACCGCTGCCAGGTGCTCGGCGTCATTGCGGCTCAAGCCGGCGTGTTCGATCAGCGGCAGGGCGACGTTCTCGGTCACGGTCAGCGAGGAAAACAGCGCGCCCTTCTGGAACAGCACGCCAAAGCGTCGTTCCACCAGCGAGCGTTCGTGTTCGGACAAGGTTGGCAGGTTCTTGCCGAAGACTTTCACCACGCCTTCGCTGGGCTGGCGCAACCCGACAATGCTGCGCAGCAGCACCGATTTGCCACTGCCGGAGCCGCCGACCACAGCGAGTATCTCGCCCTTGTACAAGTCCAGGTCGAGGTTCTCGTGCACGCTCTGGCTTCCAAAGCGGTTGCACAGCCCACAGACTTCAATCACCGCCTCGGAGGGCGCTCGGGGGATACGACTCACCAACCCATCTCCATGAAAAACATCGCGGCGATCGCATCCATCACGATCACCACGAAAATCGACTGCACCACACTCGACGTGGTGTGCGCGCCCACCGACTCAGCGCTGCCACTGACCTTGAAACCTTCAAGGCATCCAATCGCAGCAATCAGGAAAGCGAACACCGGCGCTTTGACGATGCCCACCAGAAAGTGCTGAACGCCGATATCCGTTTGCAGCAACGATATGAACATCGCCGGCGAGATATCCAGCGCCACCGCGCAGACCACGCCACCGCCGATAATCCCCGACAGCATCGCCAGAAAGGTCAGCATCGGCAGGGCGATCAGCAGCGCCAGGACTCGCGGCACCACCAGCAACTCCACGGGGTCGAGGCCCAGGGTGCGGATGGCATCGATTTCTTCGTTGGCCTTCATCGAACCGATTTGCGCCGTGAACGCACTGGCGGTGCGCCCGGCCATCAGGATCGCGGTCAGCAGCACACCGAATTCGCGCAAAAAGGCAAACCCCACCAGGTCCACGGTAAAGACAGTGGCACCGAAAGTGGCCAGCACCGTCGACCCGAGAAACGCCACCACGGCGCCCACCAGAAAGGTCAGCAGGGCAACAATCGGCGCGGCGTCGAGGCCAGTCTGCTCGATGTGCGCGATCATCGCCGTGACGCGCCAGCGTTTTGGCTGGAACAGGCCGCGGACGATGGTCTCGATGATCAGGCCGACGAAACCCAGCAGTTCCAGGGTGTCCTGCCAGACGGCGTCCACCGCCCGGCCGATGCGGGTCAGCAACTGAATGGTAACGCTGACTTCCGGCTCCTTGATCGGTACGCAGAAATCGGTCAACGAGCAGTAGACGGTTTGCAGCAACGCCCGATCGGCGGCGGAGAGCGTGCAATCAGGATGTTCGGCGGAGCGACCGAGGCGCTCGGAGCCGAGCAGCTCTACCAACAGCGAGGCGCCGGCGGTGTCGAGGGCACCAAGTCCATTGAGGTCGACGGGGGTGTTGGCGTCGTACTGGCCGTGGAGCTTTTCGCTCAACAGTTTGAGGTCCGCGTAATGGGCAAGCGTCCAGTCGCCCGTCACCCGCAACCGCGCAGGGGTAAACGACGTGTCCAATCGGGCGTTGCCGGCCATCGTGCTGCTGATCATAAGCTCCGTGCTTGTTCAGTGATTACGCAGTTTTACGTAATAGCACGAACCACACTACTTTTCTTTGATCGATGTGCTGTCCGTAACTTTGAAGCGCAGCACGCCGATGACCTGGCCATCTTCGGTCAGCACCCGAACCTGCCATTTGCCGGCCGGGTTGCCCGGGAAATTCTGCTTGTGGGTCCAGGCCCGGTAACCTTCCTTACGCCCGCCGCGAATATCCAGAGGAATGCGGTCGACCTCTTTACCGTTGAACTGCCAGACGTGATAAATCCGTTCGTCCAGGCCACGAGGGGCGTTGATCGCGGTGTACGCGTAGAGCCCGCCATTGCGGATCTGCTCGGCACTGACTTCGTCGAGGCTGGCGCCAGGTGTGCGGTCCTGCATTTGCGTGCTGATGGCCACATCGGTCATCCACAGCGTCGCCGGCGGCACCCACGAGCGCAGCTCCCAACCAATGACGCCGATGCCCAGGGTGATACCAAAAATCGCCAGCGCATTGCGCACGGTACGAATCGGGAAGATCGACGCCAGGCTCGGGAACGACAACAGCACCGAGATGCCCAGCGCCCATTTGAAACTTTGCGCGGTGGTCAGGTGCATGATCACCGGCAACGCGGTGAGCAGCGCGGCGAACAGGGTCAGGGTGTGCAGGGCCAGAAACGCCCAGCGCCGTGGCGCCAGCCATTTGTAGTAAAGCGGGTCGACGATCGAAATCAGCGCCGCGACGCCCAGCAGCCCGGTGAAAACCAACTGGCCGCTGTTCCACGTCGTGGTGATGAAGAAGAACGGCAAGACAAAGAACAGGCTTTCCTGATGGATCATCTGCGTTGCGTAACGCAGCAACGGTTCCGGAATTTCGCGCTTGAAAATGCGTGTGAACAGCTTGGTCAGGCTGTTTTCCAGCATCAGCCAGATCCAGCTGATCAGCATGATCGTGGCAATCCAGCTCGCCAGGCTTTGCTGGCGATCGACCAGGATGAAACTGCCCACCCCGGAGATGAAACCACAGAGCGCAATGACCCCAGGGTAGCGCTTCATCAATTCGAGGATGCGCTGTACGAAAAGGGTCAGGTTTTGCATTCGGCGGGTTCACAGTTGTCGTGGGAAAAAAACCTCGACAGGGTACCTGTTGCCGCGGCGCTGTGGCGAGAGTTTGCGGTCAGTCACGCCGCGCAACCTGTGGGATTGTGTTTCCCACAAGGAGTTTGCTTGCCAAACAGAGTGGTTACTTCCTGCGGTGCAAACGCCAGCCCACCAACATCAACACGATCATGCCCAATCCCCCGACCACCAACCACATCAACTGGTCATAACTGAACAACGGCTTTTCGATCCGCAAATACCCCGGCTGCAACAACAGTTCACGAACGGCCTTGTTCGCCTCTTCCAGCGTCACCCCTTGCAGCTCCCGGGCCGGGTCGGCGAAGTGGCCGTCCTCGTAATCACCGATGGCGCTCCAGTAGTAGTCGGCCAACGCGCTGTTGCCTTGCACGGCCCAGGCCTGGCGGGCAATCGCGGCCTGCTTGAGGCGGTTGAAGGTGTCGGCATTGAGGCCATCCTTGAGCAGTGCGGCCTTCAAGTCGTCGAGCACTTGTTCGGCCGCGGGCACGTCGTCGCGTTCAAGGTCGGCATTGAGGCTCATGAAACCCACGCCGCCGAACACCTCGCGTTCCGCCCACGGGCCGTAGGACAAACCGTGAGCCAGGCGCAGCTGGCGATAGAGCGCCCAATCCAGATAATCCTTGAGCAAATCGAAGGTTTGGTCGTGCCCGTCGTCCAGCACCGGCTCCGGCACCAGCCAGTGCAATTTGGCGCCGTTGCCGACCAGACCGTGGGTCAGAGTGCGCTCGTGGGCAGCGCTGACCTGGATTTGCGGCAGCGCAGGATGCTCGCCAGGGGTAATCGCTTCCAGCGCGCCATACGCCTGTTCCAGATAGGCCGGCAGCAACTTGTCGAGGTCGCCGACCACGATCAGGGTCATGTTGTTCGGCGCATACCAGTCCTTGCGCACCTGCTCCAGTTGCTCATGGGTCAGGTCATCGACTTGCGCACGCTCCGGGCACTTGAGGCCCAGCTCCACGGCCAGCTGGTTGCTGGCCGTGTGGCCGAGGTCCTGACGATCGAGCCAGCGTTGCAGGTGCGAGTAGTGGCCGCCGTCTTCACGCTCGACCACTTGCTTGGCCGCGTGGATGGCGTTGTCGTCGAAACGGGTCTGGGTCAGCAGCGCCAGCAGCAGGTCGAGCACCTTGCGCTGGTTTTTTGCCGGCGCTTCGATGACGAAAGTCGTATCGGCATTACTGGTGAAGGCGTTCCACTCACCGCCCAGGGCCTGCATGCGCTCTTCCAGGCCACCTTCGCCACTGGCGTCGATGCCGCTGAACAGCAGGTGTTCCAGCAGATGCGGCAATTCCTTTTCTTCGCAATTGAAATCGTCCAGACCAACGCCGACCACCAGCCGGATCGCCACATGCCCTCGGTCAGTGCCGGGTTTGAGTAGCAACTGCAAACCGTTGCGCAGGGTGTAGCCCTCGACCTGGAAGCGATCCAGGGCAAATGACGGGAATGAACCAAGCAACAGGCAGGCGAACAACAAACAACGCATAACGGACTTCCATACGGCCAGCGTAAGTTCAACAGACTTCAGGTAATGGTGGACGTTCAGGGTGAATGAGTAATGTCAGTCAAATCGTCGACCACCAGCGCACCGGTATCCGATGTTTCCAGCACCACGTAGGCACTGCTGCAAAACAGCGAATTCAGACGCTTCATGTCGGCGATCAGCTCCAGGTGCAACGAACTGGTTTCGATACTTTGCACGATTTTACGGTGCAAGCGGCTGACATGAGCATGGGCCAGGCGCCGTTCCTGTGCGCGGAAACGACGTTTTTCACGCACCAGCTGGCGGGCACTTTCCGGGTCGCCACTGAGAAACACTGACATCCCGAGCCGCAGGCTGGAAATCAACTGAGTATGCAGCCCGGTCAATTCGTCCAGCCCGACTTCGGAAAACGATCGGCGCTGCGAGGTTTTCTGCTGCTGGACTTTACGCAGCATGCGTTCGATCAAGTCGCTGGCGAGTTTCAGGTTGATCGCCAGCTCGATGATTTCCGCCCAGCGCCGGCTGTCCTGATCGCTGAGATCTTCCCGGGGCATTTGCGCCAGATACAACTTGATCGCGCTGTAGAGCGCTTCGACATCGTCGGTCAGGCGGCGCATTTCCTGGGTGACGGCGGTTTGCTTGCCGCGCAACACATCGAGCATGGCTTCGAGCATGTTGTCGATCAGGTCGCCCATGCGCAGGGTTTCCCGGGCCGCGTTGGCCAGCGCCAAACCGGGGGTGACCAACGCTGTGGGGTCAAGGTGCCGGGGCTTGGCCGTGCCGTTGGCCTGCGGGCGCTCCGGCAGTACCCAGGCACAAAATCTGGCCATCGGCCCGACACTGGGCAGCAGGATCAGGCAGCGCACGGTGTTGTAGAGCAGGTGAAAGCCGATGACCAATTCCTGAGGGCTGAAATCCAGGCCATCGAGCCAGTGCACCAGCGGATCGAGTACCGGAATGATCAATAAAAGACCAATCAGTTTGTACAGCAGGCTGCCCAGCGCCACTTGGCGCCCGGCTGGGTTCTGCATGCTGGTGCTGAGGAAGGCGAGTACGCCGCTGCCGATATTGGCGCCGATCACCAGTCCGATGGCTACCGGCAAGCTGATCACTTTGGCACCCGCCAGGGTCGCGGTCAGCAGCACAGCGGCCAGGCTGGAATAGGAAATCATCGCGAACAGCGCGCCGACCAAGGCGTCGAGCAGGATATCGCCGGTGAGCGAGGCGAAAATCACCTTCACCCCTTTGGCATGGGTAATCGGATGCGCCGCTTCGACAATCAGTTGCAGCGCCAGAATGATCAAGCCCAAGCCAATGGCGACACGGCCCATCTGCCCGAGTCGGGTCTGCTTGCGTGACAGAAAGAAAATCACCCCGACAAAAATCAGCAGCGGCGACAGCCACGACAGATCGAACGTCAACACCCGCGCCATCAGCGCCGTACCGACATCGGCACCGAGCATGGTGACCAGTGCCGGCGTCAGCGCCATCAGGCCCTGACCGACAAAGGAGGTGACGAGCATGGCGGTGGCGTTGCTGCTCTGGACCATCGCCGTCACGACGATCCCGGAGACGAAAGTCAGCCAGCGTTTGGACATGTTCTGGCCAATGACATGGCGCAAATTGGTGCCGTAGACCCGCAGGATGCCGGTTCGGACGATATGCGTGCCCCAGATCAGCAGGGCCACGGCAGAAAGTAAATTGAGCAGGGTGAGCATACAGGCCCCCTGTGGTGTAGCGCTCCAAAGGAGCAAGTTGACGGTACCGCGCGACGTTCTACGTTCTGTACTTAAGCTTGTAGTTGGCTAACGGTCTGCGCGCCAGCATCGCATAGCCAAAGAAGGGATTGAAATAAAACTGTCATGAAAATGGCGATCTTCCAGCCACACAAAACACTGTGGGAGCGAGCTTGCTCGCGATGAGGCCATCAGCTTCAACATTGATGTTGACTGACGGACCGCCATCGCGAGCAAGCTCGCTCCCACAGGTTTTGCGAATTTAGCGCTTTCGGGTTACTGGCCCGGAATGTCCTTGCGCAGCTTTACCGGATCCTGCTGTTTCTTTTTTTTCGCAATGGCGGTGCGCATCTTGATGTTGATCGCTTCCACTGCCAGCGAGAACGCCATTGCGAAGTAGACGTAGCCTTTTGGCACGTGCACGTCGAAGGCTTCGGCGATCAGCACCGTACCGACGATCAACAGGAACGACAGCGCCAGCATCTTCAGCGATGGGTGCTTGTCGATGAACTCACTGATGGTGCCAGATGCCCACATCATCACCAGCACGGCCACGATGATCGCTGCGACCATGACCGGTACGTGGGAGACCATGCCGACCGCGGTGATCACCGAGTCCAGGGAAAACACGATGTCGATGATCGCGATCTGGATGATGGTGTAGAGGAAGTTGCCGCCCTTGCCCGAAGGTTCGTCGCTGCTTTCATCTTCACCTTCCAACGCGTGGTACATCTCTTGCGAGCTTTTCCACAGCAGGAACAGACCACCGAAGAACAGGATCAGGTCGCGTCCGGAAATACCCTGGCCGAACACTTCGAACAGATCCGCCGTCAGGCGCATGACCCAGGTGATCGACAGCAGAAGCAGGATCCGCGTGATCATGGCCAGCCCAAGACCGAAAATCCGGGTACGCGCCTGCATGTGCTTGGGCATGCGGCTGACCAGGATCGAAATCATGATGATGTTATCGATACCCAGGACGATTTCCAGGGCGGTCAGGGTGAAGAAGGCAACCCAGATTTCAGGGTTGGTCAGCCATTCCATGTGTATTCCTTTGAGCGATTGTTAAACCACAAAGGGCCCGGGCTTCAAACAGCGAAGCCTGGACCCGAAGTGGTGAGTCTTGAGCTTATAGAGTGCTGAACACCGGGAAAGTCCCCAACAGCATTGCAGCAATCAGTATGCAGATACAAACCAGCACCGCCCACTTGAGAGTGAAGCGTTGATGGTCACCGAAATCGATACCGGCCAGGGCCACCAACAAATAAGTCGATGGAACCAGCGGGCTCAACAGGTGGACGGGCTGACCGACGATCGAGGCACGTGCCATTTCCACCGCGGTTATACCGTAATGGCTGGCGGCTTCGGCAAGTACCGGTAACACGCCGTAATAAAATGCATCGTTCGACATGAAGAAGGTGAACGGCATGCTGACCAGCGCCGTGATCACCGCCAGGTACGGGCCGAGGACATCCGGAATCACTGCCAGCAGGCTTTTCGACATCGCGTCGACCATCCCGGTGCCGGTCAGGATACCGGTGAAGATACCGGCCGCGAAGATCAACCCGACTACCGCCAGCACGCTACCGGCGTGAGCCGCGACGCGATCCTTCTGCTGTTGCAGGCAAGGATAGTTGACGATCATGGCGATACTGAACGCCACCATGAACAGCACCGGCAAAGGCAACAGGCCGGCAATCAGGGTGCCCATCAGGGCTAGGGTCAGGGCGCCATTGAACCAGATCAGCTTCGGACGACGGGCATCCGGGAACTGCGAAACGCTGATTTCACTGTGGTCGATTTCATCGCCCACCAGGTGCAACTCACCCAGGCGTGCACGTTCACGCTTGCCGTAGCAGTAAGCGATGACCAGGATCGCCACCACACCGGCCAGCATCGCAGGAATCATCGGTACGAAGATGTCGGACGGATCCACATGCAACGCACTGGCAGCGCGTGCGGTCGGGCCGCCCCATGGGGTCATGTTCATCACGCCACCGGCGAGGATGATCAGGCCGGCCATGATCCGCGGGCTCATGCCGATACGGCTGTAGAGCGGCAGCATGGCGGCCACGCAGATCATATAAGTGGTCGCGCCGTCACCATCGAGGGAAACGACGAGCGCCAGAACGGCGGTGCCGACCGAAACTTTCAACGGGTCGCCCTTGACCAGTTTGAGGATCTTGCGCACGGCCGGGTCGAACAGGCCGGAGTCGATCATCAGGGCGAAGTACAAAATAGCGAACATCAGCATCACGCCGGTTGGCGCGAGTTTGGTGATGCCTTCGAGCATCATTGGGCCGATTTTCGGCGAAAAGCCGCCGAACAGGGCAAAAATGATCGGAATCAGGATCAGGGCGATCAGCGCGGACAGGCGCTTGGTCATGATCAGGAACATGAACGTGATGACCATGGCGAAGCCAAGGAAAGTCAGCATGGGAATACTCCAGGCGTAGCGCGGCTAGGGAATGGGCGGACCGGGCGGGATCAGCGCAGAACGGGAGGCACGAGACGTACGGACGGAGTTACAGCGAAGCGGCGGATAGGAGAGGACATCAGAATCACCATTGTTGTTGTTAAATGGGCCTGGCGAGCAGTCAAACGCTCGCATTGGCCACCGGTCTTTTGCCGGTAGTGGCGGCGATCCTAATCGGGGAAGCTTTCAGCCAGCTTTCGCCAATGAAAGCAAAGACCGGATGTGCAACCGGTCGTCGGATTGGGTTTCAAGCCCCTGAACACAGGGTGGGAGGTTGAACATGGGCGAACTTCACACCGGCGGCTGCCATTGCGGGCAACTGCGCTATCAATTCAGCGGGCCGCTGCACGATATCGCCCACTGCCATTGCTCGATTTGCCGACGGGTCAGCGGCGGCATCGTGACCACTTGGATCACCGTGCCGGCATCGGCCTTTCAATGGCTGGCCGGGACGCCGTCGAGGTACGATTCTTCATCCACCTGCGCGCGATATTTCTGCGGACACTGTGGGGCGCAACTGGCGCTGGTGACGCACCTGAGCCCGGACAGCATCGACCTGACCATCGCCACCCTCGACCATCCCGAGCAAGCACCGGCCGAGCGACACATCTGGACCGACAGTCGCTTGCCGTGGCTGCACCTGGACGAACACTTGCCCGGAGAGGCTGAAGAAACACTCTGATCAAAAAATAGACAGATCCAGCGGGCGTATTGCGCCCATCCAGATCGCACGCTCGGTGTGGTCGCGCAGATCGTCACCGGTATCAGGGTGCAGAAACACCACCAGACCCTGGCGGTTGAGCGCCAGCCAGGGCAGCACGTCGCCCAGCACCTGCGGCTCGAACGCCAACTGACAGCTCCAGTCCGGGTGCGGACCGACAGGGCGCTCGTGCACGCGGCCCATTTTCAGTGGAAACAATTGCGCCGCCTGCTCACACAAGGCCCGCGCCTGATCGATGGTACTGGCGTCGAAATAGACATGGGCGTGGTAGCCCGTTATGCGTTGCATTTGAAATCCTCTAAATCCGGTCGAGCAGATCACGCGGCACAGGCTGCGATCTTTTCACGTTTCACACTGCAATCGAAGGCAATGACAACCCCGACAACGACTCCGCACTGCCAGCCTGTTCGGCCATCAACCAATCCACAAACTGTTGAATCAACGCTCCGCGTCGTTTGCGCTGGGGCAGGACCACGTAATAACCCAGTCTCGACATCACCGTTTCGCCGATCGGCCGACACAACAACCCTTGCGCCAGCAAGTTATCCACAAGGTGGCGCCAGCCGATGGCCACGCCCTGACCACCAATCGCGGCCTGAATCAGCAGGGTGTAGTTGTCGAAGCGCAACTGCCCGGGCGCCGGGGGCGAGGTGATGCCCAACTCGCGGAACACACCACTCCAGTCGAACCAGTTACTGCTGTGTTCCCCACGCAGGTGCAGCAACGGAAACTCCAGCAATGCCTGGGCCGGCAAGGGTAGGGGACGCTCACCCAACAACTGCGGACTGCACACCGGAAACACTTCCTCGCTGAACAGCCAATGGCTTTCACCCTGCTTGAAGCGGCCATCGCCGAACAGCACCGCCACATCGATATCGGTACGTAGCATGTTATGGCTGCGTTCACTGGTGACCAGGCTGACATCCACCTGCGGATTGGCCGCGTGAAAACGGTGCAGTCGCGGCATCAACCAATAGGCGGCGAAGGCAAAATCCGTGGCAACCTGCAGTACTTCATGCTGTTGCTGTGCGTTGATTGCACTCAATCCTGCGTCGATATTCTGCAAACCGAGCTGAACCTGTTCGAAAAGAATCTGCCCGGCCTCGGTCAGTTCGATACCGCGATAAATGCGATCGAACAAGCGGGTCGCCAGTTGTTCTTCCAGGCGCTTGATCTGCTGGCTGATGGCCGGTTGCGTGGTGCCCAGCTCAACCGCCGCCGCGGTGAAACTGCGTTGGCGGGCCGCCGCTTCGAAGGCGCGAAGCAGATCAAGAGACAGGTCACCAAGGGCGTCATACATAAGCTGTGCTTATCCTAGTCATTGTCGCGCGTGGGCTTTACCGCAAGGTGCGAGGGTTTCATTCTCGAAGCCAGCACTCTCGCATAAACATCCACTATGGAATGCCGCGATCACATGAAGCGCAAGAACATTCTTTTCATCATGGCCGATCAAATGGCCGCGCCAATGTTGCCGTTCTACGGCCCATCGCCCATCAAACTGCCTCATCTCAGCCGCCTCGCCGCACAAGGCGTGGTGTTCGACTCCGCTTATTGCAACAGCCCCCTGTGCGCGCCGTCGCGTTTCACCCTGGTCAGTGGCCAGTTGCCGAGCAAGATCGGTGCCTACGACAACGCCGCCGATTTCCCCGCCGACGTACCGACCTATGCCCACTACCTGCGCCGCCTCGGCTACCGCACTGCCCTGTCGGGCAAGATGCATTTCTGCGGGCCAGACCAACTGCATGGCTACGAAGAACGCCTGACCAGTGACATCTACCCGGCCGACTACGGCTGGGCGGTGAACTGGGATGAACCGGACGTGCGCCCGACCTGGTATCACAACATGTCGTCAGTGCTGCAAGCCGGCCCGTGCGTGCGCACCAATCAGCTGGATTTCGACGAAGAGGTGGTGTTCAAGGCCCAGCAGTACCTGTTCGACCACATCCGCGAGGATGGCGACCAGCCGTTCTGCCTGACTGTTTCGATGACTCACCCACACGATCCGTACACGATTCCCAAGGCTTTCTGGGATCTGTACGACGATGCCGACATTCCATTACCCACAACCCCGGATCAGCATTCACTCGATCCACACTCCCAGCGCTTGCTCAAGGTCTACGACCTGTGGGACAAGCCGCTGCCTGTGGATAAGATCCGCGACGCCCGCCGTGCCTATTTCGGCGCGTGTAGCTATATCGACAGCAACGTCGGCAAACTCCTGCAAACCCTCGAGGATACCGGGCTGATCGACGATACCATCATCGTGTTCTCCGGCGACCACGGCGACATGCTCGGCGAACGTGGACTCTGGTACAAAATGCATTGGTTCGAAATGGCCGCACGGGTTCCCTTGTTGATCAGCGCGCCGGGGCAATTCGGCGCCGGCAGGGTCAGCGCCAGTGTTTCCACGGCCGACCTGTTGCCGACCTTCGTTGAACTGGCCGGGGGCTCGCTGGAACCGGGCTTGCCGCTGGACGGCTGCTCGCTGGTCCCGCACCTGCAAGGGCAGGTCGGTCACGACGAGGTGTTCGGCGAATACATGGCCGAAGGCACCATCAGCCCGTTGATGATGATCCGCCGCGGCGCCTACAAATTCATCTACAGCGAAGATGACCCTTGCCTGCTCTTCGACGTACACAATGACCCTCGCGAACTGGAAGAACTCAGTCATTCGCCGCAACATCGCCAACTGTTCGACGATTTTCTCGCCGAAGCGCGAGCCAAATGGAATTTTCCGGCGATTCACCAGCAGGTGCTCGCCAGCCAGCGGCGCCGGCGGTTCGTGGCCGAGGCGCTGACCCTCGGCAAGCTGAAGAGCTGGGATCACCAGCCACTGGTGGACGCCAGTCAGCAATACATGCGCAACCACATCGACCTCGACGATCTGGAGCGTAAAGCACGTTATCCACAACCCTGCCAAAACCAATAATGTTAAGGGGAAGTCCATGCAAAGGTTATCCACAGTACTGACGGTCGGGCTCCTGGCTCTGGGCAGTGCATCGGCGTTTGCCGATCAGAGTTGCGAGACCGTGAAAATGGCCGACCCGGGCTGGAGCGACATCGCCGCGACCAATGCCATCACCGGGTTTCTGCTGGACGGCATGGGCTACAAGGCCAAGATCGACACCCTCGCGGTGCCGATCACCTTTGGCGGGCTCAAGGATGGCCAGGTCGATGTGTTCCTGGGTAACTGGATGCCGGCGCAGCAAGGCTTCTATGACAAGTTCGTCGCCAACGGCGATGTCACGCAACTGGCGAAGAACCTCGAAGGCACCGAATTCACCCTCGCCGTTCCGGATTACGTGTGGGACGCGGGTGTGCATGACTTTGCCGACCTGAACAAATACGCCGACAAGTTCGACCGCAAGATCTACGGCATCGGCTCCGGCGCGCCGGCGAACATCTCGCTGCAAGAGATCATCAAGAAAAACGATTTCGACATGGGTCAGTGGAAACTGGTCGAGTCCAGCGAGCAAGCAATGCTGGCCGAGGTGTCCCGCGCAGTGAAGAAACAGAAATTCGTGACCTTCCTCGGCTGGACCCCGCACCCGATGAACGTGCAGCTGAAAATGCATTACCTCAAGGGTGGTGAAAAATACTTCGGTGACACCGGCAGCGTGCATACACTGACCCGCAAAGGCTATGCACAGGCCTGCCCGAACGTCGGCAAACTGCTGACCAACCTGAGTTTCACCCAGGACATGGAGAACAGCATCATGGCTGAGGTGGTGAACAAGAAGATCAGTAACGCTGATGCGGCCAAGGCTTGGATCAAGGCCAATCCGGCGGTGCTGGATAAATGGCTCGATGGGGTGAAGACCGTGGATGGCAAGGATGCGTTGCCGGCGGTCAAAGCCAAGTTGTAACCAATACCTGTGGGAGCGAGCTTGCTCGCGATGGCAATGGGACAGTCGGCAAATTTGCTGAATGTGAATACGTCATCGCGAGCAAGCTCGCTCCCACATGGGCACATCGTCATCTCGTCCTGATACCCTTGCGCAAAATCCCACTCGAGAGGCCCCATGGCCCTGCCAAGCCGCCATTCACTCTTCCCTTTCCTCACCTGGCTACCCCGGCAAACCCGCGCCAGCGTCGGGCGCGACATGATCGTCGGCCTCAGCGGCGCGATTCTCGCGTTGCCGCAATCCATTGCCTACGCACTGATTGCCGGTCTCCCACCGGAATACGGCCTCTACGCGGCAATCATCCCGGTGTTGATCGCCTGCCTGTGGGGTTCGTCGTGGCATTTGATCTGTGGCCCTACGGCGGCCATCTCGATTGTCCTGTACGCCAGCGTGAGTCCTCTGGCCGTTCCAGCCTCGCAGGATTACGTCATGTTGATCCTGTTGCTGACGTTTCTTGCCGGTATCTTCCAGTGGCTGCTGGGTTTACTACGGTTTGGCGCACTGGTGAATTTCGTCTCTCACTCGGTGGTACTCGGCTTCACCCTGGGTGCTGCCGTGGTGATTGCCATCGGTCAATTGCCTAACCTGCTGGGGCTGGATTTGCCCAGCCAGGCCACCGCTCTGGATAGCTTCATCACGTTGTTGCGCCATCTCGGCGAAATGGACAAACCTTCGCTGGCGCTGGGGTTGGCGACGGTGGTGGTGGGCGTGATCCTCAAGCTGTGGTTGCCACGCTGGCCGACGCTGTTGATCACGCTGGTGCTGGCTGCATTGCTGGTCTGGCTTTGGCCATCAATGTTCGGCCATGTGCAACTGGTCAGCGCCTTCACCGGCAAGCTGCCGCCTTTCAGTCCGTTGCCGCTGGATCTCGATCTGATCCTGCGCCTGCTGCCCAGTGCAGTGGCGGTCGGTATGCTCGGGCTGGTCACCAGCCTGTCGATTGCCCGCTCGATCTCGGCGCGTTCGCAGCAATTACTTGATGCCAATCAGGAAGTTCGTGCCCAAGGCCTGTCGAACATCGTCGGGGCGTTTTTTTCCGGATCGCTGTCGGCCGGCTCTTTCACTCGCTCAGGCCTGAGCTATGAAGCGGGAGCCTGTTCGCCACTGGCGGGGATTTTTTCGGCGTTGTGGGTGGCGCTGTTTGCAATCTTCGGCGCGAGCCTGATCGCGCACATCCCGATCCCGGCGATGGCCGGGAGCATTCTGTTGATCGCCTGGGGGCTGGTGGACCACCGCGGCATTCGCGCGTTGTTGCGGGTCAGCCGCGCTGAGTTCGTGGTAATGGCGCTGACCTGCGTCGCCACGCTGCTGCTGGAATTGCAAACGGCGATCTACGCCGGCGTGCTGGCCTCGCTTTTTTTCTACCTCAAGCGCACCTCGCAGCCACGGGTGCAGCATGTGCGAGATGGCGAGGAAGACATTCTGCGGGTGGGCGGTTCAATTTTTTTCGGTGCCAGCCATTACTTGCAAGTACGCCTGCAACGCATGCACGGCGCGCGGGTGGTGATCGAGGCGCAGCAGATCAACTTCATCGACTATTCAGGGGTGGAAATGCTGCATCAGGAAGCGCGGCGATTACTGCGGCAAGATCGCAGCCTGACCCTGCGCCGGGCCCGGCCGCAGGTGGTGGAAGAGTTGAGGAAGCTGGAAGGGGCGGAGAAATGCCCGATCCGGTTTGAGGATTAATCCGACTTGACTCTGAACCCTGTGGGAGCAGGCTTGCTCGCGATGACGGCAGTACATCCAGCATTGATGTGCCAGATATACCGCTATCGCGAGCAAACTCGCTCCCACATTTGATCTGTGTCGTTCACAAATCCAGTGTGGGAGCAGGCTTGCTCGCCAAGCTTTCAAAGGGCCAATTGCCGCCGTAATTCAGCCAGTACCGGCGCCGTATCCGGGCGCACGCCGCGCCACAGGAAAAACGCTTCCGCCGCTTGTTCGGCCAGCATCCCCAAGCCATCCATCGCCACCGCAGCCCCGTGTTCACTGGCCCAGCGGCAGAACGAGGTCGGTTCCTTGCCGTACATCATGTCGTAGCATACCGTTTTGCCCGGTTCGATCAGGCTGGGCGCAATTGGCGGCACATCGCCTGTCAGGCTCGCGGAGGTCGCGTTGATGATCAGGTCCACCGACTCCTGCAACCAGTCGTAGCCACTGGCCGAGACCGGTCCCAGATCACAGAACAGTTCCGCCAAAAGCTCGGCCTTTTCCACCGTGCGGTTGGCGATGATCACCGATGCCGGTTGCTCGGCCAGCAACGGCTCCAAAGCACCTCGCACCGCACCACCAGCACCGAGCAACAGGATGCGTTTGCCCTTGAGGCTGAATCCGGCGTTGACCGTCAGGTCCCGCACCAGCCCGGCGCCGTCGGTGTTGTCGCCCAGAAGACTGCCGTCGGCCAGTTTGCTCAAGGTATTGACCGCACCGGCGCGCTGCGCCCGTGCCGTCAGGCTGTTGGCCAATCGATAGGCCTCTTCTTTGAACGGCACCGTCACATTGGCGCCGCGTCCTTCGAGGAAAAACGTCCGGGCACAGGTGGGAAAGTCGTCGAGTGGCGCCAGCAGCGTGTTGTAGTCCAGCTTTTGCGCGGTCTGCTCGGCGAACAGGCGATGGATCAACGGCGACTTGCTGTGGCCAATCGGGTTTCCGAATACGACATAACGGTCCATCAGGTTTCCTCGTTCAGGCGTCGGCCAACCAATCGCGGTCTTGCAGGAAATACTCGGTCAGGCGCGCTTCTTCGCTGCCAGGCTCGGCCTTCCAGTCGTAACCCCAGCGTACTTGTGGTGGCAGCGACATCAGAATCGACTCGGTCCGCCCACCCGATTGCAGGCCGAACAACGTGCCACGGTCATAGACCAGGTTGAATTCAACGTAGCGGCCACGGCGGAATTCCTGGAACTCGCGCTGCTTGGCTGTGAACGCATCGTTCTTGCGGCGCTGCACAATCGGCAGATAGGCGTCGATGTACGCATCGCCGATGGCGCGCATGAAGGCGAAGCTGGTGTCGAAGTCCCACTCGTTCAGGTCGTCGAAAAACAGCCCGCCGATGCCGCGCGGCTCGTGGCGATGCTTGATGTGGAAATAGCTGTCGCACCAGGCCTTGTAACGCGGGTAAACGTCCGGGCCGAACGGCGCACAGGCCTGCTTGGCGACGCGATGCCAGTGGATGCAGTCTTCTTCGTTGCCGTAATACGGGGTCAGGTCGAAGCCGCCGCCAAACCACCACACCGGTTCTTCACCTTCTTTTTCAGCGATGAAAAAGCGCACGTTGGCGTGGGAAGTCGGCACGTGCGGATTGTGCGGGTGAATCACCAGCGACACGCCCAGGGCTTCAAAGCCACGGCCCGCCAGCTCCGGTCGATGAGCGCTGGCGGAGGGTGGGAGACCGCTACCGAAGACGTGGGAAAAGTTCACGCCACCCTTTTCAATCACCGCACCGTTTTCAAACACACGGGTGCGACCGCCACCGCCGGCAGGCCGGGTCCAGGCGTCTTCGACGAATTGCGTGCCGCCGTCTTCGGCTTCCAGGGCGGCGCAAATGCGCTCTTGCAGGTCGAGCAGGTAGGCTTTTACGGCCTCGGTGCGGGTCGTCATGTCATCACCTTGAATCGGGCAAAACTACGCGGCGCTCCATTGGAGCTCAGTCTGCGCAAATGGGCCCGTAGCATAACATCGCACGTTACCCCTCCGCAGTTGACGAAGATCAAGCTTAGGAGTCCGATAGGGAGCTTGGTAAAACGACCTATGGAGAGTTCAGATGGCAAAGCGTATCCAGTTCCGCGCCCATGGCGGCCCCGAAGTACTCGAGTATGTGGATTACCAACCCGCCGAGCCAGGCTCCAGGGAAGTGCGCGTGACCAACAAGGCCATCGGCCTGAACTTTATCGACACCTATTATCGCAGCGGTCTTTACCCGCCGCCGTCCCTGCCATCGGGTGTCGGCTCGGAAGGTGCGGGCGTGGTCGAGGCGGTGGGCAGCGACGTGACCCGCTTCAAGATCGGCGATCGTGTGGCCTACGGCAGCGGCCCTCTGGGCGCCTACAGTGATGTTCACGTGTTGCCCGAGGCCAATCTGGTAAAGCTGCCGGACGCCATCAGCTTCGAACAGGCCGCCGGGGTGATGCTCAAGGGCCTGACCGTGCAGTATCTGCTGCGTCAGACTTATGAACTCAAGGGTGGCGAAACCATCCTGTTCCACGCCGCGGCCGGTGGTGTCGGTTCCCTGGCTTGCCAATGGGCCAGGGCCTTGGGCGTGAAGCTGATCGGCACGGTCAGCTCGGCAGAGAAAGCTGCACTGGCCAAGGCCAACGGAGCCTGGGCGACCATCGACTACAGCCATGAAAACGTCGCCCAACGCGTGCTGGAATTGACTGACGGCAAAAAAGTCCCGGTGGTGTACGACGGCGTCGGCAAGGACACCTGGCTGACTTCACTCGACTGCGCCGCGCCGCGTGGGTTGGTGGTGAGCTTCGGCAATGCATCTGGTGCGGTCGACGGCGTGAACCTGGGGATCCTGGCGGGCAAAGGCTCGCTGTACGTGACCCGGCCAACCCTCGGCACTTATGCGAACAACGCCGAAAACCTGCAGCGCATGGCCGACGAACTGTTCGAGATGATCACCAGCGGCAAGTTGACGGTGGACATCAGCCAGCGTTATCCGCTGGCTGATGCGGCGAAGGCGCAGACCGAGTTGTCGGCGCGGCGTACGACCGGTTCGGTTGTTCTGCTGCCTTAACATTTTCAGTGCCTGCCTGGGCCTCATCGCGGGCAAGCCCGCTCCCACAAGGATCAGCGGTGACCACAAATTTTGTGAACATCAGAAGACACTGTGGGAGCGGGCTTGCCCGCGATTGGGGTCGCCTCGGTATCAGTCCGGGCGCACAACCTTGCCGGTCGCCAGATCGCGAATCACGCTCGGGTTCTTGCGCCCCCCCAGATTTCCGCCTAGCACCAGATCCACCTGGCCACGGAAATACTGCTCGACGCGAATCCGCGTACGTGCCGCCGGGCGCCCCTGCGGGTTGGCCGACGTCGACACCAGCGGCCCGACCAGTGCGCACAAATCCCGTACCAGCGGGTGATCGCTGACGCGTAGCGCTACCGTCTCATGCACCCCGGTAATCCACTCCGGCAGCAGGTTCTGGTGCGGCACCAGCCAGGTGTTCGGACCTGGCCAGGTGCTGGCCATGCGGTCCATCCACAACTCGGGAAAGTCTTCGAAGAGGAAATCGAACTGACGGATGTTGTCGGCGACCAGAATCAGCCCCTTATCCACAGACCGGCCCTTGATCAGCAGCAGACGCTCCACCGCTTCCTCGTCCCACGGGTCGCACCCCAGGCCCCAGACTGCTTCGGTTGGGTAGGCAATCACCGCCCCGGCGCGAATTGCTTGCGCGGCTTGTTGCACACGCCAACTGTTGACCATGAAAAACACTCCAGAATAAGGCTCTGCGCAGTTTACCGATCTTGTTTATAAAACCTAGCTCACCCGCGCAAACCAGCGTCCGCTTTCGCACACGGCGCAGCCATCCATTTCCAGTTCCGTCAACGCAGCCAGCACTTTTGGCAAGGCCCAGCCGCTTGCGTCGGCCAGCGCTTCGCTGGTGAGAGGCGCGGCATGCAGCAGCTTCAGCAGTGGGTGAGTCGTTGCAGGGGTGCAGGTTTCTGTGGACAACGGCAGTCGCTGCCATCCGCGCAAGGCTTCGAGGATATGTTCGATGGTTTCCACCAGCACCGCACCGTCCCGGATCAACTGATGACAGCCGCGGGCGCCGGGGTGATGGATCGACCCGGGCATCGCAAACACTTCGCGCCCCTGTTCCGCCGCCAGCCTCGCGGTGATCAGCGAACCGCTGGCGACACTGGCTTCGACCACCAGCACCCCGAGAGACAAACCACTGATGATCCGGTTGCGTCGAGGGAAGTTGCCGGCGCTGGGGCCTGCATCCAGCGGGAACTCCGAAAGCACTGCGCTGCCCGAAGCGATCATGGCGTCCGCCAGGCGTCTATTTCGCTGTGGATAAAACTTCTCGAGCCCCGTACCGAGCACACCGACCGTTTGCCCGCCGACATCGAGCGCGGCTTGGTGCGCGGCGGCGTCAATGCCCAGGGCGAGGCCGCTGGTAATGACAAAACCGGCACCGGCCAGGCTGCGGGAAAACGCCGCAGCGGTGTCCATCCCCGGCCGGGACGCGCGCCGGCTGCCGACCATCGCCAGTTGGGGTTTTTCCAGAATGCCCGGATTGCCCGCGACAAATAACAGCGGTGGTGCATCGCTGATTTGTGCCAGCAGTGCCGGGTAGTCAGGCTGGTCCCACATCAGTAAATGCTGGGCCGGGCGGTCTAACCAGGCCAATGCGTGGCTGGCGCCGTCACGAATCTCAGTGCTTCGTCTGGCCTCGGAACAGGCCAGTGGCAAACCCAGCGAACGCCAGGCACTGGCCGGCGCACTGAGGGCTTTGGATGCCGAGCCGAAGGCTTCGAGCAATTTCTTGAAACGCGCAGGACCGAGTTCCGGCAAACGATGCAGACGTAATCGAGCTTCCAGTTCCGCGGGGGAAACCGGTGTAACAGTAGACAGCGACATGGATCATCCTTGATCGTAATAAGCACCCGTACAAACGGGAATAAGCTGTGGATAACTCTGTTGGTAACTTGTGAAGCACGCTTACGGATTTCGCACCTTGTCCATCACCGACAGCGAGCGCGAAGCGCTAAGCACCAGCCCATAACTGAGTTTTTCGTAGGTACGGAAAACCATCAGCAGACCGGCGCGCTCATCAGGAATTTTCAACGGCTGACCAGTGATCCGGTCGCGCACGGTTTCGCCGGTCTTCATCACCGCAAGCAGATTGCCTTCGGCCAGACCGTCGCGCTGCCCCTTGTTCAGCGTAACCACGTCCAACTCGCCGATCTGCGTGACCCCACGCGGCACATCGATGATCAAACCGTTGATTTCGTGGCTCGGTGCGTTGGGCGTGAAGGTCGAGTTGATCGCGTGCTCTTCACCGCTGAACAAGCGATCGCCGATGCGGACCTCTTGGGTCGTGCGTTGCAATGCCAGAGTGGCGACGTCACCTTCGATGGCCACGACCTCGCCGCCGCCGATGTCGTCGGCGTTGATCCCCAGAATTTCCTTGCTCTGCGGATCGGTGTAGACCTTGCCCTGGCGGAAGATGCCGTACGCCGGTTGCGCCGGATCGAAATGGCCGCGGGCAAAGATGCGGTCACCCGCGCCGCTGAGTACGCGCTCGGCATCGCCGGCGACGATGTAGGGCGCCTTGTCGAAGTCCTCGGCCTTGTCGACGATGCGGTTGCTCAGCAGAAAGCTGTTGATCGATTTCAGCGCAATGCTGGGGATAGCCTCGGTCACCGGGCTACTGCGCACCTGAGGCGAGAGCTTAATGGTGGGAATGTCTTCCCGAAGTTGCACTTGCCCATGCGCCCAACCTGCCGAGACCAGGAGCAGCAGGGTGAGTAGTGATTTCCTCATGCGGTGAATCCCTTTATTATGTACGTTCGCGTGAAACGCCAGAGCCCTCAACGGCTCGCTCCCGGCTTGCTTGTCAAAACTTGCTTGTCAACAGAAGGGAGCTACGTTTTACAACGGTAGCCTGCATTTCTTCGGACCCGCCAGGCCATCGACCCGACCTTACTTCACACGTGCAATCATCAAGCTTATGGCCATTTTGAACATCCTCGAATTCCCTGATCCGCGCCTGCGCACTATCGCCAAGCCAGTGGCCGTAGTGGACGCCGAAGTGCGTCAGTTGGTCGACGACATGTTTGAAACAATGTATGAAGCGCCTGGCATCGGCCTTGCCGCTACCCAGGTCAACGTGCACAAACGTATCGTCGTGATGGACCTCTCCGAAGACCGCACCGAACCGCGAGTGTTCATCAACCCCGAGTTTGAACCGCTGACCGACGAGATGGGCCAGTATCAGGAAGGCTGCCTGTCGGTGCCGGGCTTCTACGAAAACGTCGATCGCCCGCAACGGGTCAAGGTCAAGGCGCTGGACCGCGACGGCCAGCCTTACGAACTGATCGCCGAAGATTTGCTCGCGGTGTGCATCCAGCACGAATGCGACCACCTCAACGGCAAATTGTTCGTTGATTACCTGTCCACGCTCAAACGCGACCGCATCAAGAAGAAACTGGAAAAGCTCCATCGCCAGAACGCCTGATGCCCATCTTCAAAGGCTTGCTGCGGCAAGCCTTTTTCTTTTCAAGATGCTTTGCAATAGAGAACACCCATGACTGAGCCACTGCGCATTGTCTTTGCCGGCACCCCGGAATTCGCCGCCGAACACCTCAAGGCCCTGCTCGACAGCCCTTACGAGATCGTCGCGGTCTACACCCAACCGGATCGTCCGGCCGGTCGCGGGCAAAAACTGATGCCGAGCCCGGTCAAGCAGCTTGCTCTGGAGAACAACATCCCGGTGTTGCAGCCGCCCACCTTGCGCAATGGAGACGCGCAAGCGGAACTGGCCGCGTTGAAGCCAGACTTGATGGTGGTGGTCGCCTACGGCCTGATCCTGCCGCAAGTGGTGCTGGATATTCCGCGTCTGGGTTGCATCAACAGCCACGCCTCGCTACTGCCGCGCTGGCGTGGCGCTGCACCGATCCAGCGCGCCGTGGAGGCGGGCGATGCGCAAAGTGGCGTGACGGTGATGCGCATGGAGGCTGGCCTCGATACCGGGCCGATGCTGCTCAAGGTCACCACCCCGATCAGCGCCGAAGACACCGGCGGCAGCCTGCACGATCGGCTGGCCGAAATGGGCCCTCCGGCCGTGGTCCAGGCGATTGCCGGCCTCGTCGCCGGAACCTTGGAGGGCGAAGTGCAGGACGACAGCCTGGCGACCTACGCGCACAAATTGAACAAAGACGAAGCGCGCATCGACTGGACCCGCCCGGCGGTTGAGCTGGAACGTCTGGTCCGCGCCTTCAACCCATGGCCGATCACCCACAGCACCTTGAATGGCGAAGCCCTGAAAGTGCTGGCCGCGAACCTGGCCGAAGGCAAAGGCGCCCCAGGTGAAATCCTCGGCGCCAGCAAGGACGGCCTGATCGTCGCCTGCGGCGAACAGGCCCTGTGCCTGACCCGCTTGCAGTTGCCCGGCGGCAAGGCGCTTAACTTCAGCGACCTGTTCAACAGCCGCCGCGAGAAATTCGCCACCGGCACGATCCTCGGTCAAGCGGCGGACGCTCAATGAATCCGCGTCTGGCCGCCGCCAAGGCACTCGCCGCTGTCCTGAGCGGAAAAGCCTCGCTCAACAGTTCGCTGCCAACGCAGATGGACAAGGTGGAGGACCGTGATCGCGGCTTCACTCAGGACCTGGCGTTCGGCACCGCGCGCTGGCAGCCACGCTTGTCGGCGCTGGCGGACAAGCTGCTGCAGAAACCGTTCAAGGCCGCCGATGCCGATGTCGAGGCGCTGTTGCTGGTCGGTCTCTATCAGTTGCTCTATACCCGTGTCCCGGCCCATGCCGCGATTGGCGAGACGGTCGGTTGCGCCGACAAGTTGAAAAAGCCTTGGGCCAAGGCTCTGCTCAACGCTGTGTTGCGTAATGCTCAGCGCGAAAGCGAAACGATTTTCGCCGAGCTGGAGCGTGACCCGGTGGTGCGCACCGCTCACCCTCGCTGGCTGCAGAAATCCCTGAAGGCGTTCTGGCCGGAGCAATGGGAAGCCATCTGCGCCGCCAACAACGCGCATCCGCCGATGATCCTGCGGGTCAACCGTCGCCATCACAGTCGCGATACCTACCTCGGTTTGCTGACAGATGCCGGTATCGCCGCCACGCCGTGTGTCTATAGCCGCGACGGCATCGTGCTCGAAGCCGCCACCGACGTGCGCGGCCTGCCGGGTTTCGCCGATGGCTGGATCAGCGTGCAGGACGAAGCCGCGCAACTGGCCGCTGATCTGTTGGACTTGGCCCCCGGCCAACGGGTGCTCGACGCCTGCTGTGCTCCGGGCGGCAAGACCTGCCACATCCTCGAAGCCGAGCCCAAACTGGCCGGCGTCGTGGCGGTAGACCTGGAAGCCAAGCGCCTGGTGCGGGTGCGGGAAAACCTCGAACGTCTGAAGCTGAGCGCCGAACTGATTGCCGCCGACGGCCGCGACACTCAGGCGTGGTGGGACGGCAAGCCGTTCCAGCGCATCCTGCTGGATGCGCCATGCTCGGCTACTGGCGTAATTCGTCGTCACCCGGACATCAAGCTGACCCGCCAACCCGACGACATCGCCGCGTTGGCGGTGCTGCAAGGCGAATTGCTCGACGCCATGTGGAACACGTTGGAAGTGGGCGGCATTCTGCTGTACGCCACCTGTTCCACGCTGCCGACCGAAAACACCGAAGTCATCGCAGCCTTCCTCGCCCGCACGCCGGGTGCTCGTGAGCTTGACCTCGCCACGGCAGCCGGCATCAAGCAGCCCCATGGTCGCCAGTTGCTGGCCCAGGAAGGCGGCCACGACGGTTTCTACTACGCCAAGCTGATCAAGATCGCCGCCGCTCGCGGTTAAACGGATTCAATGGAGTGACTGGATGAAAATCATCATCCTCGGAGCAGGGCAGGTGGGCGGTTCACTGGCGGAACACCTGGCCAGCGAAGCCAACGACATCACCGTGGTCGATACCGATGGCGAACGCCTGCGCGATCTCGGCGACCGCCTGGACATCCGCACGGTACAAGGTCGTGGCTCATTCCCGACTGTGTTGCGTCAAGCCGGAGCGGATGATGCCGACATGCTGGTCGCGGTGACCAACAGTGATGAAACCAACATGGTCGCCTGCCAGGTCGCCCACACCCTGTTCCACACCCCGACCAAAATCGCCCGGGTTCGCGAAGCCGCGTACCTGACCCGCGAAGAGCAATTGTTCCAGAATGAAGCGATTCCGGTGGACGTGCTGATCAGCCCGGAACAAGTGGTTACCAACTACATCAAGCGCCTGATCCAGCACCCCGGCGCCTTGCAGGTGATCGACTTCGCCGAAGGCAAGGCGCAACTGGTGGCGGTGCGGGCGTACTACGGCGGGCCACTGGTGGGTCAGCAACTGCGGCAGTTGCGCGAGCACATGCCGAACGTTGAAACCCGTGTCGCGGCGATTTTCCGTCGTGACCGGCCGATCCTGCCCCAGGGCGACACGGTGATCGAGGCCGACGACGAAGTGTTTTTCATCGCCGCCAAAGCGAACATTCGCGCGGTCATGAGCGAAATGCGTCGTCTCGATGAAACCTATAAACGCATCGTCATCGCCGGTGGCGGGCAAATCGGCGAGCGTTTGGCCGAGGCCATCGAAAGCCGTTATCAGGTGAAAATCATCGAGATGAACCCGGCCCGTTGCCGTCATCTCTCGGACCACCTCGACAGCACCGTGGTGTTACAGGGCAGCGCCTCGGACCGCGACCTGCTGATGGAGGAGAACATCGCCGACGCGGATCTGTTCCTCGCCCTGACCAACGACGACGAAGCCAACATCATGTCGTCGCTTCTGGCCAAGCGCTTGGGTGCGAAGAAGGTGATGTCCATCATCAACAACCCGGCTTATGTCGATCTGATCCAGGGCGGTGACATCGACATCGCCATCAGCCCTCAACTCGCCACCATCGGCACCTTGCTGGCCCACGTGCGCCGGGGCGACATCGTCAGCGTGCACTCACTGCGCCGAGGCGCGGCGGAGGCCATCGAGGCGATTGCCCATGGTGATGCGAAATCAAGCAAGGTGATCGGCAAGGCCATCGAGAACATCGGCCTGCCGCCGGGCACCACCATCGGTGCGATCATCCGCGACGAAGAAGTGATCATTGCCCATGACGACACCGTGATCGAAACGGGCGACCATGTGATTTTGTTCCTTGTGGATAAAAAGCATATTCGCGATGTGGAGAAGTTGTTCCATGTGGGGTTGAGCTTCTTCTGATCCGGATTTTTCGGTGATCAGGCTGGCCTCATCGCGAGCAAGCTCGCTCCCACAGGGTTCTCGGTCGTACACACCATTTGTGTTTCTGAAGATCAACTGTGGGAGCGAGCTTGCTCGCGATAGCGGACTTCCAGATCCCGGATATCTTCCTGACACACCTCAAAAAGGAATCCACCAATGATCGAATCCCTGGAAAAAATGCTCGCCAAGGGTGTGGATAACGCTTTGCTACGCTTCGGCTTGGGCAAGGGCTATCTGGATCTGGGGGAGAACGCCAAGGCAGTGGAGCATTTTCAACGCTGCGTCGAATTCGACCCGAAGTATTCGGCGGCGTGGAAACTACTGGGCAAGGCCCACCTGGCGCTGGCGGACTTTGCGGCCGCGCGACAAGCCTGGGAGCAAGGCCTGGAAGCTGCCCGCGGCCATGGTGACAAACAGGCCGAGAAGGAAATGACAGTGTTCCTGAAGAAGCTCGAGCGTCAGGCGCACGCAGGCCAATAAAGATCAAAAGATCGTCCGAAGGCTCGGGCCGCGTTCGGACGATCTTTTGATTTTTTGCATCAATACCAGCGAGCTTCACCCGGTGGACGCTTCTTGAAGCGCTTCATGCTCCACATGTACTGGCTCGGATAAGCCCGCACATAGCGCTCGACCACCTGGCTCATGGCCGCGCAGGAGGTTTCGGTATCGGTGCTGTACATGGCCTCCGGCGCGGCTTCCAGTATTACCTTGTAACCTGAACCGTCCGGCAGGCGCAGTGCATGCAGGAACACGCCGACCGCCTTGCCGCCGGCGAGCATGTTCGGCACGAACTTGCTGGTCAGCGCCTGAGTGGCGAAGAACGGCACGAAGATCCCGGCGGATTCAGCCGGTTCCGGGTCAGCGGGAATGCCCACTGCGCCACCTTTGCGCACTTCCTTGATGACGCTGAGGATGCCTTCCTTGGTGGAAGCTGCGACCTTGTTACCCAACTGCACCCGCTGCTTTTGCAGCAATTCATCCACCGCCTTCAATTTGGGTGGACGGTAGAAAATGATCGGTTTGCACTGGCTGCAATAGAAGTGGTTGAGCACTTCCCAGTTGCCCAGGTGACTGGTGATGCCGACCACGCCTTTGCCGGACGCGAGGGCGTCTTTCAACACGTCGAGGCCTTCGACCTCGCGCACCAGGTCGATGGAACGCTGGGCGGGCCAGATCCAGGCACAGGCGCTTTCGGTCAGGGACTTGCCAATGTCCTTCAGGCTCTGGCCCACCAGGCGCTCACGCTCGGCAGGGTCCATGTCCGGAAAGCATTTGGACAGGTTGATCCGTACCACGTCGCGGGAACGGTTCGGGGTTTTCCACATGACCCAGCCAATCGCCGAGCCCACGGTCTGCACGGCCCTCCACGGAAGCAGGGCAAACAGCCGCAGAGCGCCTACCAGCAAGGCGCCTTTCAACTTATCCACAGGTCACTCCTGATCTTGTGCTGTGCGCGAGGCGGCCATTCTAACCGCCGTTCGCCAACTGCGCGTAGCGGTCGCAATCGCGGGTGTGATCCATGACCATGCCCGAGGCCTGCATCAGCGCGTAACAAATGGTCGGCCCGACGAACGTGAAACCGGCTTTTTTCAGGCCTTTGCTCATTTCCACGGCGGTCGGCGTAACGGCCGGGACTTCGCTGCGATCCTTGAAATGATTGATCACGGGCGTGCCACCGACAAACGACCAGAGAAACTCCACCGGGTCCTCCAGCGCCAGCCAGGCCTGGGCATTGCGCCGGGCCGCGTTGAGTTTGAGGCGGTTGCGGATGATGCCCGGATCGAGCATCAATTCGTCGATTTCGGCATCGCTCATCTGCGCTACGCGCTGGACGTCGAAGCCGAACATCACCTGGCGATAATGCTCGCGTTTGCGCAGCACCGTGATCCAGGAAAGCCCGGCCTGGAACCCTTCGAGCAAAAGCAACTCGAACAATCCCTGCGCATCGCGTAGCGGCGTGCCCCACTCCTGATCGTGATAAGCCATGTACAACGGATCTTCGGAACACCAAAAGCAGCGTGGCATAAGGCTCCAGGGGGCGTGCGCAGCAACGAATCGGGTATACTCCCGCTCTTTAAATCGCAGCCCAAGAAACAGGTGAATTTCGTGAGCCAGCCTACGCCAGCCGTGCGTACCTTCCAAGACTTGATCCTCGCCCTCCAGCAATACTGGGCCGAGCAAGGTTGTGTGGTACTTCAGCCCTACGATATGGAAGTAGGCGCCGGCACTTTCCACACTGCAACATTCCTGCGCGCCATTGGCCCGGAAACCTGGAACGCCGCCTACGTGCAGCCAAGCCGTCGTCCGACTGACGGCCGCTACGGCGAAAACCCGAACCGTCTGCAGCACTACTACCAGTTCCAGGTCGTCCTGAAGCCGAACCCGGACAATTTCCAGGAACTGTACCTGGGCTCCCTCAAGCACGTCGGCCTGGACCCGCTGGTCCACGACATCCGCTTCGTCGAAGACAACTGGGAATCGCCGACCCTCGGCGCCTGGGGTCTGGGCTGGGAAGTCTGGCTCAACGGCATGGAAGTCACCCAGTTCACCTACTTCCAGCAAGCGGGCGGCATCGAGTGCTACCCGGTGACCGGCGAGATCACCTACGGTCTCGAGCGTTTGGCCATGTACCTGCAAGGCGTGGACTCGGTCTACGACCTGGTCTGGGCTGACGGCCCGTTCGGCAAGGTGACCTACGGCGACGTGTTCCACCAGAACGAAGTGGAACAGTCGACCTACAACTTCGAACACGCCAACGTCGACAAGCTGTTCGAACTGTTCGATTTCTACGAAAGCGAAGCCAAGCGCCTGATCGAACTCGACCAGCCGCTGCCGTTGCCGAGCTACGAAATGGTGTTGAAGGCTTCCCACACCTTCAACCTGCTGGATGCGCGCCGGGCAATTTCCGTGACTGCGCGTCAGCAATACATCCTGCGTGTACGCACCCTGGCGCGTTCCGTTGCGCAAGCCTACCTGTTGGCTCGCGCCAAGCTGGGCTTCCCGATGGCGACCCCGGACCTGCGTGATGAAGTACTGGCCAAGCTGGAGGCTGCACAATGAGTGCTCTGGATTTTCTGGTTGAACTGGGCACTGAAGAACTGCCACCCAAAGCCCTGAACACCCTGGCCGAGGCGTTCCTCGCCGGTATCGACAAGGGCCTGCAAGCCGCCGGCCTGAACTACGAAAGCAAAACTGTTTATGCCGCCCCGCGCCGCCTGGCCGTGCTGATCACCTCGCTGGCCACCCAGCAGCCGGATCGCAGCATCAACCTCGACGGCCCGCCACGCCAGGCCGCATTCGATGCCGAAGGCAACCCGACCCAGGCGGCCCTGGGCTTCGCCAAGAAGTGCGGCGTCGAACTGAGCGAAATCGATCAGAGCGGCCCGAAACTGCGCTACAGCCAGAGCATCGCCGGCAAGGCGACCGCGAGCCTGCTGCCGACCATCGTCGAAGATTCCCTGAACGACCTGCCGATCCCGAAACGCATGCGTTGGGGCGCGCGCAAGGAAGAATTCGTTCGTCCGACCCAATGGCTGGTGATGCTGCTCGGTGACCAGGTCATCGATTGCACCATCCTCGCCCAGAAGGCCGGCCGCGATTCCCGTGGTCACCGCTTCCATCACCCGGAAAGCGTGCGCATCGGTTCGCCATCCAGCTACCTGGCCGACCTGCGTGCCGCCTACGTGCTGGCTGACGCCAACGAGCGTCGCGAGATCATCAGCAAGCGCACCGAAGAGCTGGCCACCCGTCAGGAAGGCACGGCAATCGTTCCGCCAGCGCTGCTCGATGAAGTGACCGCGCTGGTCGAATGGCCGGTGCCGCTGGTGTGCTCGTTCGAGGAACGCTTCCTCGACGTGCCACAGGAAGCCCTGATCACCACCATGCAGGACAACCAGAAGTACTTCTGCCTGCTGGATGCCGACGGCAAGTTGCTGCCACGTTTCATTACCGTGGCCAACATCGAAAGCAAAGACCCGCAGCAGATCATCGCCGGTAACGAGAAAGTGGTTCGCCCACGCCTGACCGACGCCGAGTTCTTCTTCAAGCAAGACAAGAAGCAGAAACTCGAAGACTTCAACCTGCGCCTGCAGAACGTGGTGTTCCAGGAAAAACTCGGCAGCGTCTACGACAAGGCCGAGCGCGTTTCCAAACTGGCCGCCTACATCGCGGCGCGCATTGGCGGCAACGCGTCGTGGGCTGCTCGTGCAGGCCTGCTGTCGAAGTGCGACCTGTCGACCGAAATGGTCGGCGAGTTCCCGGAGATGCAAGGTGTCGCCGGTTACTACTACGCCCTCAACGATGGCGAGCCGGAAGATGTCGCCCTGGCCCTGAACGAGCAGTACATGCCACGCGGTGCTGGCGCTGAACTGCCGTCCACCCTGACCGGTGCGGCCGTAGCCATCGCCGACAAGCTCGACACCCTCGTGGGTATTTTCGGTATCGGCATGCTGCCGACCGGCAGCAAAGACCCGTACGCACTGCGCCGCGCAGCGCTGGGTGTGCTGCGTATCCTGATCGAGAAGAAGCTGGACCTGGACCTGAACGACGCCGTGGCTTTCGCCGTGACGGCATTCGGTGCCAAGGTCAAAGCTGCCGGCTTGAACGATTCGGTCCTGGAGTTCATCTTCGACCGTCTGCGTGCCCGTTACGAAGACGAAGGCGTCGATGTTGCGACCTATCTGTCGGTTCGTGCCCTGAAGCCGGGTTCGGCCCTGGACTTCGACCAGCGCGTTCAAGCGGTGCAGGCCTTCCGCAAACTGCCGGAAGCCGCAGCATTGGCCGCGGTGAACAAGCGCGTGTCGAACTTGCTGAGCAAGGTCGAAGGCTCCGTTCCGACAGTCGTGGAAGCCAAGTACTTCGACAACGCCAACGAGTTCTCCCTGTACTCGGCGATCCAGCAGGCTGACCAGGCTGTACAGCCGATGGCCGCCTCGCGTCAGTACAGCGAATCCCTGGCACGCCTGGCTGCACTGCGCGAGCCGGTGGATGCGTTCTTCGAAGCCGTGATGGTCAACGCGGAGGACGCAAAAGTCCGCGCCAACCGTTATGCGTTGCTGGCGCGCCTGCGTGGGTTGTTCCTCGGGGTTGCCGATATTTCGCTGCTGGGTTGAGGGATTGCTGTTGAAACTGCTGATTCTCGATCGGGACGGAGTGATCAATTACGACTCCGACGCTTACATCAAGTCGGTGGAGGAGTGGATTCCGCTCCCCGGTTCGATCGAAGCCATCGCGCAGTTAAGCAAGGCCGGCTGGACGGTAGCGGTCGCCACCAACCAGTCGGGCATTGCTCGCGGCTATTACGACCTCGCCACCCTGGATGCCATGCACGAGCGCTTGCGCGCGCTGGTGGCAGAGCAGGGCGGTGAAGTCGGCCTGATCGTCTACTGCCCCCACGGGCCGGACGAAGGCTGCGATTGCCGCAAGCCGAAACCCGGGATGTTGAAAACCATCGCCGCTCATTACAACGTGTCGCTGACCAATCTCTGGTTCGTCGGCGACAGCCTTGGTGACCTGGAAGCCGCCAAAGCCGTCGATTCACAGCCAGTTTTGGTAAAGACCGGGAAAGGCGAAAAGACTTTGGGTAAAACCCTTCCGGTTGGCACGCTGATTTTTGACGATCTGGCGGCGATTGCCGCAGAACTTGTGCACAAATGCACTTAACTAAGTGTGCGCTTCTGAAATTCCTGGCATAGGATGATAGGGAAGTGCGCTTTACATAGGCGGGTATTTCCCGCAACGGTAAACGTCACCATGTCGATATTGCAGGCCATCAGAACCTTCCTCTTTTACCTGCTGCTGGGCACCAGCTCTTTGCTGTGGTGCAGCCTGAGCTTTTTTATCGCGCCGTTTCTGCCCTTCAAGGCACGTTACCGCTTTATCAACGTGTACTGGTGCCGCTGCGCCTTATGGCTGAGCAAAGTGTTTCTGGGCATTCGCTTCGAAGTGAAGGGTGCCGAGAACGTACCTGAACGGCCTTGCGTCATTCAGTCGAACCACCAGAGCACGTGGGAGACGTTCTTTCTCTCTGCTTACTTTTCACCGCTGAGCCAGGTGCTCAAACGTGAACTGCTCTATGTGCCGTTCTTCGGTTGGGCCATGGCCATGCTGCGACCGATCGCCATCGATCGCGACAACCCGAAAGCCGCACTCAAGCATGTTGCGAAGAAGGGCGATGAACTGCTCAAGGACAATGTCTGGGTGCTGATCTTCCCCGAAGGCACGCGCGTTCCTTTCGGCACCGTCGGAAAGTTCTCGCGCGGTGGCAGCGCATTGGCGGTCAACGCCGAATTGCCGGTGCTGCCGATTGCGCACAACGCAGGCAAGTTCTGGCCGAAAACCGGTTGGGCGAAGAAGCAGGGCGTCATCACTGTGATCATTGGTGCACCGATGTATGCCGAAGGCAACGGGCCACGAGCCATTGCCGAATTGAACGACCGGGTTCAGGCGTGGAATGAGCAGATGCAACGGGAAATGGGCTCGCTGCCACCGGCTCCGCAAGCGCCGGTTTCAAACGATCAGGTGGCTGTCTGAGATTCTGTGGATAACCTGTGTACCGTTCCACTGAAAACCGTCGTTATTTGTACGTAAGTTTATGATTTTTTTACATATTTCTCAGAGAGATAAAAATCATAAAAACGTGCATAAGTTTTTTTCGGACGTAAAAAAACCGGCTGATATAGCCGGTTTTTTTATGCCCGGAACAATCGCAGACTGGCGACATGACAGGGCGACCTGGGTCGCTCGCTTTCATTCTGTAAATAGCGGAAATTGCAGCCTGAATGTCGTGCCCCGACCCACCTCGCTCTGACACTTGATTCGCCCGCCGTGCCGATCCACAACGGCTTTGACCATCGACAATCCCAGCCCCACGCCATCGATACCCTGGGCGGAAGAAAAGCGCCGGTATTGGCTGAACAGTTCGGGTAACTCCTCTGCGGTGATGCCTTTGCCCTGATCGATGAGCTCACAGATCAGCCAGCCGTCGCGTTGACTGACGCGCAAATGGATACGAGTACCTGAAACACTGTACTTGATGGCATTTTCCAGCAGATTGAACAACGCCCGGGTCAGCAGTGCCTGATCCGCCAGAACCAGACTTTCCTGTGCCTCTTCTTCCACTTGATGAACCAGTTCGATCTGTTTCAGCTGCGCGATGGGCAGCGCCTGATCGAATACATCCAGTACCAGCATCGCAAACAGGCTCGGCTGAAACTGATAAGCCTCGGACTCGGCCCTCGCCAGTTGAACGAAGCCGTCAGTCAGTTCCAGGGCCCGGCGTACCTGCCTTTCGATTTGATCGAAGAGTTGCAGGTCACCGCCCACCTGATGACGATGCACATCGAGCAGCGCGAGGATGGCCGAGTGGGGTGCCCGCAGGTCGTGGGACAGAAAACGCAACAGGACCGCGCGTTGCTCTTCTGCATCACGTTCGACACTCAGGTCAGTCAGGTTCCACAACCAGCCGACAGGGGTTTCCCCGTCTACTGGTAACAGCTCGGCACGCTCCAGACGCAGGCTGCGTTCCTTTAGGTCGCGAAACTCCAGCAACGGCAGTGTCGATAAAGATGAGCCCGGCCCACGGTTCATATCCGGATAACCCAGCTGTTTAAGTCGCCCGAGCACATCATCGCCGACCAGATCGCCACCAAACAGGTCGCGGGCCTTGCGGTTGCCGAGCAGAATCTGCCCCTGGGGATCGCTGATCAACGTGGCCACCGGCAAGTACTCCAGGCCATCGGCGATAAATCGGTGGGTATCGCGGGTCAGGCTCATGGCTTGTTCCAGCGCCATGATCTGCTTCTGCAAACGGTCGCCACCGGGATACTGGGCACGACGGCGCTCCGGAAACACTTTCGGCTCGCTGTCCAACCGCGCCAATTCCCAACCGAAATAGGTCAGCACCACACTGAGGCGCCGCCAGTTCCAGATCAGATAACCAAACAGCATCCCCAGCACCGCAGGCGTCGGTGACCACCACCAGCGCTTGAACTCCGCAAGGCCGGCGCTGGTCAGCAACGCACAAGCCATCCCCGTGAGCGTCAACCAGAGCGCCAGGCGCGGGCGCCACAGCAGCAACCCGAGCACGCACGTCACCAGACCAAGGGAAAGCCCTGCGCTCAAGCCCGGGGATGCATCACCCAGGTTGATTTGCACGCGATAGGACAGCAACGTCGTCAGCGGTAACAGCACAAGACTTATCCACAACCACTCGCGCACCAATTGCCGAAACAATCGCTGTACCTGGCTGGGCTCTCGGCTTTCACGGCTACGTTGGTCAAACATGGCCAACAGGGCAGGGCGGGGTAAACGGTTTCATGATTCCTACGCCTGAGGATTCGACTCAAAGAATCATAGCGGACGCCGCGACCAACGGCGGGGCGCTTGCTTTCACTGTATCGATTGAGCCGCTATGGTCGATGAAGAGCTGCCCAAGCGACAAGGAATCACCTGTATGCGTGTTGCGATTCTGGACGATGAGCCCGCCGAACTGCGCCGGGTCGAACAAACCCTGCAACAAATGGCCGAAGCCGGAAAGCAGCCGTGGTCGCTGCACAGCTTCGAACGGGCCGAAGACCTGTTGCGACAATTGCGTCGGGAGACCTTCGACCTGCTGATCCTCGACTGGCAACTGCCAGACCTCACGGGTTTGTCATTGCTGCTATGGACCCGCGAACACATGGAAGCACCGCCGGCGGCAATCATGCTCACCAGTCGCGACGGCGAAAGCGATATCGTTCAGGCCCTGAATGCTGGCGCCGACGACTACGTCAGCAAACCTTTCCGCCCCAATGAACTGAAAGCCCGTGTTGGCGCGGTACTGCGCCGCCATGCCCAGCAGCGCGCAACTGCTGAAGTGTTGAGCTTCAATGGCCTCGTTTTCGACGACGCCGAACTGACCGTCACTCGCGACGGCAAACCGATCGTCATGACCGAACGCGAGTACCGCCTGGCGCATTGCCTGTTCAGCAACCTCGGCCGACCGCTGTCGCGGGATTACCTGTACGAACGACTCTGGCCCCATGAAGAAATGTCGTCGTCCCGGCCGCTGGATACGCACATCTATCGCCTGCGCAACAAGCTTGGCCTGACGGCGGACCGCGGTTGGCAGTTGCTGACGATTTACGGGTATGGGTATCGGTTGGAGAGTGTGGTGGGGGCGCGCGAGTGAAACGCAGGCAATAAAAAAGGCCAACGCAATGCGTTGGCCTTTTCATTGGCATCGACCGGGATCAGAAGTCCAGGTTGGACACCGCCAGGGCGTTGCTTTCGATGAAGTCACGACGAGGTTCGACCGCATCACCCATCAGGGTGTTGAAGATCTGGTCCGCGCCAATGGCGTCTTCGATGGTCACTTTGAGCATCCGGCGCTGGCTTGGGTCCATGGTGGTTTCCCACAGCTGATCCGGGTTCATTTCGCCCAGACCTTTGTATCGCTGGATGGTGTGACGCTTGGTGCTTTCAGCCATAAGCCATTCAAGGGCTTCCTTGAACTCGGTCACCGGCTTCTTGCGCTCGCCACGCTGGATGTACGCGCCGTCGTCCAGCAGGGTGCTCAGTTGAGCGCCTAGCGAAACGACAGTCTTGTAATCGTTGCTGCCGAAAAAGTCGCGGTTGAAGGTGACGTAGTTCGACAGGCCGTGGGAGATCAGTTCGACCTCTGGCAGCCAAACGTTACGTTCACGGTCTTCACGCAGGCTGGCTTTGTAAACCAGGCCGGACTTCTCGACGGTGCGCAGGCGAACTTCGTACTGAGCCAGCCAATCTTGCATCGCTGCGTGATCGGACAGTTGCTCCATGCTCACCGCTGGCAGGTAGATGAAGTGCTCGGTCAGCTCCTGTGGGTACAGGCGCGACAGACGCTTGAGGGTCTTCATCACCAGACGGAAGTCAGTCACCAGACGCTCGAGGGCTTCACCGGAGATACCCGGTGCTTCTTCGTTCAGGTGCAGGCTCGCATCTTCAAGCGCCGACTGCGTCATGTACTCTTCCATGGCGTCGTCGTCTTTGATGTATTGCTCTTGCTTGCCTTTCTTCACTTTGTACAGCGGCGGCTGGGCGATGTAGATGTAGCCACGCTCGATCAGCTCCGGCAATTGACGGAAGAAGAAGGTCAGCAGCAATGTACGGATGTGCGAACCGTCGACGTCAGCATCGGTCATGATGATGATGTTGTGGTAGCGCAGCTTGTCGATGTTGTACTCGTCGCGGCCGATGCCACAGCCCAGCGCGGTGATCAAGGTGCCCACTTCTTGCGAAGAGATCATCTTGTCGAAGCGCGCCTTCTCGACGTTCAGGATCTTGCCCTTCAGCGGCAGGATGGCTTGGGTCCGACGGTTACGTCCTTGCTTGGCAGAGCCACCCGCGGAGTCACCTTCCACGAGGTACAGTTCGGACAGGGCAGGGTCCTTTTCCTGGCAGTCGGCCAGTTTGCCTGGCAGGCCGGCGATGTCCAGCGCGCCTTTGCGGCGGGTCATCTCACGGGCTTTACGCGCCGCTTCACGGGCACGAGCCGCGTCGATCATCTTGCCGACGACCAGTTTGGCTTCGTTCGGGTTTTCCAGCAGGAAGTCGGAGAAGTACTTGCCCATTTCCTGTTCGACCGCGGTCTTCACTTCGGAAGACACCAGCTTGTCTTTGGTCTGGGAGCTGAACTTCGGATCCGGCACTTTTACCGAAATGATCGCGGTCAGGCCTTCACGGGCATCGTCACCGGTGGTGGCGACTTTATGCTTCTTCGCCAGGCCTTCTGCTTCGATGTAGGTGTTGAGGTTACGCGTCAGTGCGGAACGGAAACCCACCAGGTGAGTACCGCCGTCGCGCTGTGGGATGTTGTTGGTGAAGCACAACAGGTTCTCGTTGAAACTGTCGTTCCACTGCAGGGCGATTTCCACGCCGATGCCGTCTTCACGCTGAATGTTGAAGTGGAACACCTGGTTGACCGCAGTCTTGTTGGTGTTCAGGTATTCAACGAACGCACGCAGGCCGCCTTCGTACTTGAACAGCTCTTCCTTGCCGCTGCGCTCGTCCTTGAGGACGATGCCGACACCGGAGTTTAGGAAGGACAGTTCACGAATCCGCTTGGCCAGGATGTCCCAGCTGAAGTGGATATTCTTGAAGGTTTCAGCCGATGGCTTGAAGTGAATCTGGGTGCCCGTGGTTTCGCTCTCACCAACGATTTTCATCGGTTCTTGCGGAACACCGTGTACGTAAGTCTGTTCCCAGATTTTGCCGCTACGGCGAACGGTCAGGACCAGTTCTTTGGACAGTGCGTTCACCACCGACACACCTACACCGTGCAGACCACCGGATACTTTGTAGGAGTTGTCGTCGAACTTACCGCCGGCGTGCAGCACGGTCATGATGACCTCGGCTGCCGAAACGCCTTCTTCTTTGTGCACGTCTACCGGGATGCCACGACCGTTGTCACGAACGGTGATGGACTCATCCGGGTGGATGATGATGCTGATGTCGTCGCAGTGGCCGGCGAGAGCTTCGTCGATCGAGTTATCGACCACTTCGAACACCATGTGGTGCAGACCGCTGCCATCGTCGGTGTCACCAATGTACATACCGGGACGTTTGCGTACGGCATCCAGGCCTTTCAGCACTTTAATGCTCGTTGAGTCGTACGTATTTTCTTCGCTCAATGCCTTCACTCCCGATGGTCGTGGGTCTGGGTGATACGGCCCTGTTCCACGTGGAACAGAGCGACTGGCGTTTCCGTCTGCCAGCCTTCCCTCAATAATTCGTGATCTACACAGGTGATAAACACCTGGCAGCGTAAGTCTTCCAACAAGCGGCAAAGCGCGCGACGGTGGTGCTCGTCCAGCTCGGACGGCAAGTCATCCACCAGATAAATACACTGACCGCGTCGAGCCTGGCTGACCAAGTGCCCTTGGGCAATCCGTAATGCGCAAACCACCAACTTCTGCTGGCCACGGGACAAGATGTCCGCGGCGTTGTGCGCGCCCAGTCTGAGACGCAAATCAGCACGTTGTGGTCCGGCCTGGGTATGCCCCATTTGCTGATCCCGTTGAAGGGATCCAGCGAGTACGGCACTCAGTTCACGGTCTTTGTCCCAGCCGCGGTAATAGCTGAGCGTCAAGCCTTCAAGCTCAACCAGATCGCTCAAGGTTTGTTCAAAGACTGGTTTCAAGGCTTTGATATAAGCGCGGCGGTATTCATCAATTTCAGCGCTGGCCTGGCACAGTTCCCTGTCCCAAACCGCTTGCGAAACGGCGTCAAGTGTACCATGCCGCAGCCAAGAGTTTCTCTGGCGCAGGGCCTTCTGCAAGCGCTGCCAGGTTGACATGAAGCGCGGTTCCACGTGGAACACACCCCAGTCCAGAAACTGCCGGCGAATCTTCGGCGCACCTTCCAGCAATCGAAAGCTGTCCGGATTGATCAATTGCAGTGGCAAGATCTCGGCCAGTTGTGCGGCGCTGCGCGCGTTCTGCCCATCGATACGGATCTGAAATTCGCCTTGGCGATCCCGCGAAATGCCCAAGGCGCTTTGCCCACCCTCCGCCAGTTCAACCTGGCCAAAGACCGTGCACGCCAATTTTTCGTATTGAATGACCGGCAACAGACGGGTGCTGCGAAACGAACGGGCAAGCCCCAGCAGATGGATGGCTTCCAGAACACTGGTTTTGCCGCTGCCGTTGGCGCCGTAAAGAATATTGATGCGGGGGGAGGGGGAGAAGGTCACCGGATGCAGATTGCGCACCGCGGTGACCGAGACGCGACTTAAGGACATCTAGCTTCTGCTGAGAATGATTACAGACGCATCGGCATGACAACGTAGGCCGAGTCGTCGTTATCCGATTCCTGCACCAGCGCGCTGCTGTTGGAGTCGGACAGGATCAGACGAACCTGCTCGGTGGTCATCACGCCCAGTACGTCGAGCAGGTAGCTCACGTTGAAGCCGATTTCCAGGGAGCCACCGTTGTATTCAACGCCCACTTCTTCTTCCGCTTCTTCCTGCTCCGGGTTGTTCGCCTGGATCTTCAGCTGACCGCTGGCCAGTTGCAGACGGATACCACGGTACTTTTCGTTGGACAGAATCGCGGTCCGGCTGAACGCTTCGCGCAGCGCCTGGCGATCACCCAGCACCAGCTTGTCTCCGCCCTTAGGCAGAACACGCTCGTAGTCCGGGAATTTGCCGTCGACCAGTTTCGAGGTGAAGGTGAATTCCCCGGTGGTGGCGCGGATGTGGTGCTGACCCAGCACGATACTGACATTGCCGTCCGGCTCGGTGAGCAGGCGTGCCAGTTCAAGGATACCTTTGCGCGGCACGATGACCTGGTGACGATCCGGCTGGCCGATATCGGCCTGCATCGAGCACATGGCCAGACGATGACCGTCGGTGGCTACGGCGCGGATTACGCCAGCGGACACTTCCAGCAACATGCCGTTGAGGTAGTAACGCACGTCCTGCTGGGCCATGGCGAAGCTGGTGCGTTCGATCAGACGACGCAGTTTGCTTTGCTCCAGGCTGCAGGTCAGCGAACCCGGGCCTTCTTCCACAGTAGGGAAGTCATTGGCTGGCAGTGTCGACAGGGTGAAGCGGCTACGGCCGGCTTTGACCACAAGCTTCTGCTCATCGACCTTGATGTCGATCAGCGCATCGTTCGGCAGGCTTTTGCAGATGTCCATCAGCTTGCGCGCCGGCACGGTGATGGAACCCGGATCCGCCGGCTCTTCGAGTTGAACACGACCGACCAGCTCGACTTCCAGGTCGGTACCGGTCAGCGACAGTTGCTGGCCTTCGACAACCAGCAGCACGTTGGAAAGCACCGGCAAGGTCTGTCGGCGTTCGACGACGCCTGCGACCAGTTGCAGGGGTTTCAACAGGGCTTCGCGTTGAATGGTGAAATGCATGGTCTAGTCCCTTGCCTTAATAAGCTGCGCTGGTATTCATCAAGTGGTCAGCGTACGCAGCAGGTTCTTGTAGTCCTCGCGGATGTCCGCGTCGGATTCCTTAAGTTCGTTGATCTTGCGGCACGCGTGCAAGACCGTTGTATGGTCGCGACCGCCAAACACATCGCCGATTTCCGGCAGGCTGTGGTTGGTCAGTTCCTTGGACAACGCCATGGCGACCTGACGCGGACGAGCGACCGAACGCGAACGGCGTTTGGACAGCAAATCTGAGATCTTGATCTTGTAGTACTCGGCGACAGTGCGCTGAATGTTATCCACAGAGACCAGTTTATCCTGCAACGCCAACAAGTCCTTAAGGGATTCGCGAATCAGCTCGATGGTGATATCGCGACCCATGAAGTGCGAGTGGGCGATCACGCGTTTGAGCGCGCCTTCCAGCTCACGGACGTTTGAGCGAATACGTTGGGCAATGAAGAACGCGGCGTCGTGAGGCAGCTCGACTTTGGCCTGATCGGCCTTCTTCATCAGGATCGCCACGCGGGTTTCCAGTTCCGGCGGCTCGACCGCTACGGTCAGGCCCCAGCCGAAGCGGGATTTGAGCCGTTCTTCAAGGCCTTCGATTTCTTTCGGGTAGCGGTCACTGGTGAGAATGACCTGCTGGCCACCTTCGAGCAGGGCGTTGAAGGTGTGGAAAAACTCTTCCTGGGAACGCTCCTTGCGGGCGAAGAACTGAATGTCATCGATCAGCAACGCATCCACCGAACGGTAGAAGCGCTTGAACTCGTTGATCGCGTTCAGTTGCAGGGCCTTGACCATGTCCGCCACGAAACGCTCGGAATGCAGGTATACGACCTTGGCATTCGGGTTCTTCTTTAATAGATGGTTACCCACAGCGTGCATCAAGTGGGTTTTACCCAGGCCGACGCCACCATAAAGGAAGAGCGGGTTGTAACCGTGCTTGGGGTTGTCTGCCACCTGCCATGCGGCGGCGCGCGCCAACTGGTTGGATTTACCTTCAACGAAGTTCTCAAAGGTAAAGGTGCGGTTCAGGTAACTGGTGTGCTTGAGCGCACCTTCAACCTGCACGGTACGTTGCTCGGCGCGCACAGGTGCCTGTTGCGAACTGGCGCCGGCCATCGGGTCGAAGCTGTCACGGGAAGGTTCTTCCTCGGTGACCTCAGCCACTTTTTGCGGCGCACGCTTGGTCGACGCGGCGGCAGGTGCTGGCGGTGGACTGGCGGGCGCTTGAGCAGCCTGGGCCTGGGAAGCCGCGGCAGCCAGGGGAGCATTGGGTGCGGCACGGGGTGCCGAACTGCGTTTGCTGCCTATTAATAAGGAAAGCGCAGGCGCCATGCCATTGCCGTGCTCATCGAGCAATTCGAGAACACGCCCCAAGTACTTTTCATTGACCCAGTCCAGAACAAAACGATTGGGTGCATAGACACGCAACTCGTCGCCTTCAGCTTCGACCTGTAGTGGACGGATCCAAGTGTTGAATTGTTGGGCAGGCAGCTCATCGCGCAAAAGCTCCACGCACTGCTGCCAAAGTTCCACTGACACGGATATCCCCTAAGTTGAAAGCCGGTGAGGCAAAAACAAGCGGCCATTGTAGCGACCAGACGCCGACTTATCCACACGAAGGTGGTTCATCGACCAAGAAGAATCGCCGTTTCATACGCAAAAAAGACGACCAGTGGTCTGTGCATAAGCTCTGTGGATAACCGGGGTTAAGGTCATTGCACAAGTGGGGGCGAAACTCGGTGGATAACCGGCCTGTGGATAAACCCAGCTTCCACACACAGGTTATCCGACAGCGCAGCACAGGCTGAACACTGTTTTCCACTGTAGTTGTCATTCTCTGTACAGCAGACAAAACAAGGGCTGAATCGACTTATCCACAGAAGACTGCGGGCCTAGCTTTTATAAGCTTTACAGAAAAGCTTTAAATACTTTCCTTTCTTATTTTTATATTTGCCGACGGTTCGTTCAGCGGAAAACGTCCGGAGATCTATTTATAAGGAAACGCTGGTTGGAAATTGACCTGAAGGCTTGCTTTCTCTAGAATCCCCGGTCTCTTAAAACGGGGGCCATTCCGGCCCGTTGTGGACGAACCAGGTAACACGACAATGAAACGTACTTTCCAACCAAGCACTATCAAACGCGCTCGTACCCACGGTTTCCGTGCTCGCATGGCTACCAAGAACGGTCGTGCCGTCCTGTCGCGTCGTCGCGCCAAAGGTCGTGCGCGTCTGGCAGTTTGATAATCCGGCACTGGAGGTGAGTCAGGACTTCAGTCGGGAAAAGCGTCTGCTTACCCCCCGGCAATTCAAGGCGGTCTTTGACTCCCCTACCGGCAAGGTTCCGGGGAAAAATCTCCTGCTCCTTGCGCGCAACAACGATCTTGATCACCCCCGTCTCGGGTTGGTTATCGGGAAAAAGAGCGTAAAGCTCTCCGTCGAGCGCAATCGCCTCAAACGTCTGATGCGCGAGTCGTTTCGCCTGAACCAGGATTCTCTGGTCGGCTGGGACATCGTTATCGTCGCGCGCAAAGGTTTGGGTGATGTAGAAAACCCCGAATTGATTCAGCATTTCGGCAAACTCTGGAAGCGTCTGGCTCGCAGTTCGCCGGTACCAGCAGTCAAAACCGAAACTGTAGGGGTAGACAGTCCAGATGCGTAAACTGGCACTCGTTCCGATCCAGTTTTATCGCTATGCCATTAGTCCCCTGATGGCCAGTCACTGTCGTTTCTACCCCAGTTGTTCCTGCTACGCGTTAGAAGCCATCGAAAATCATGGCCTTCTTCGCGGTGGCTGGCTGACCTTTCGTCGTTTAGGTCGCTGTCATCCGTGGAATCCCGGTGGTTATGACCCGGTTCCACCTATCCCTACCTCCCGTTCTTCTTCGATGGCCGAGTAATCATGGATATCAAACGCACGATCCTGATCGTCGCCCTGGCAATCGTGTCCTACGTTATGGTTCTTAAATGGAACCAGGACTATGGCCAGGCTGCCCTGCCGACTCAGAATGTTGCCACCAATACGACTGCATCGGGCCTGCCGGATACGGCATCTGGCTCCAACGCTTCCGCCAGTGACGACATTCCACGTGCTGCAAGCGACACCAGCGCACCTGCCGAAACTCCGGTGGCTGTGAGCAAGGACCTCATCCAGATCAAAACGGATGTACTGGACCTGGCTGTCGACCCACAAGGTGGCGATGTTGCCCAGCTGACCCTGCCGCTGTATCCGCGTCGTCAGGATCACCCGGAAATTCCGTTCCAGCTGTTCGATAATGGCGGCGAACGTACTTATCTGGCGCAAAGCGGTCTGATCGGAAGCAACGGTCCGGATGCAAATCCGGCCGGTCGTCCGGTTTATTCCTCGGAGAAGAAGGTTTATCAACTGGCTGACRGTCAGGACCAATTGGTCGTAGACCTGAAGTTCAGCAAGGACGGCGTCAACTACATCAAGCGTTTCACCCTGAAACGCGGCCTGTACGACGTAACCGTTTCCTACCTGATCGACAACCAGAGCGCCCAGCCCTGGACCGGTGCGATGTTCGCCCAGTTGAAGCGCGACGCCAGCGCCGATCCTTCGTCGACCACGGCTACCGGCACCGCGACTTACCTGGGCGCCGCCCTGTGGACAAGTTCGGAGCCGTACAAGAAAGTGTCCATGAAGGACATGGACAAGGCGCCGTTGAAAGAAACCGTCACTGGCGGTTGGGTTGCCTGGTTGCAGCACTACTTCGTGACCGCATGGATTCCGGCCAAGGGCGAAAACAACGTCGTCCAGACCCGTAAAGACAGCAAAGGCAACTACATCATTGGCTACACCGGCCCATCGATGAGTGTTGCACCGGGTGCCAAGGCTGAGACCAGCGCTGTTCTGTACGCAGGTCCGAAAAGCCAGGCTGTGCTGAAAGAGTTGTCCCCAGGTCTGGAACTGACCGTCGACTACGGCATTCTGTGGTTCATCGCCCAACCGATCTTCTGGTTGCTGCAACACATCCACGCCATTGTGGGTAACTGGGGCTGGTCGATCATCTTCCTGACCATGCTGATCAAAGGGATTTTCTTCCCACTGTCGGCTGCCAGCTACAAATCCATGGCGCGCATGCGTGCAGTGGCACCGAAACTGGCAGCGCTGAAAGAGCAACATGGCGATGACCGGCAGAAAATGTCGCAAGCCATGATGGAGCTGTACAAGAAAGAGAAGATCAATCCGCTGGGTGGTTGCTTGCCAATCCTCGTGCAGATGCCGGTTTTCCTCTCGCTGTACTGGGTTCTGCTGGAAAGCGTCGAGATGCGTCAGGCGCCGTTCATGCTGTGGATTACTGACCTGTCGATCAAGGATCCGTTCTTCATTCTGCCGATCATCATGGGTGCAACCATGTTCATCCAGCAGCAGCTGAACCCGACTCCACCGGATCCGATGCAGGCCAAGGTGATGAAGCTGATGCCAATCATCTTCACCTTCTTCTTCCTGTGGTTCCCGGCGGGTCTGGTGCTGTACTGGGTAGTGAACAACTGCCTGTCGATCGCCCAACAGTGGTACATCACTCGTAAGATCGAAGCGGCTACCAAAGCAGCTGCCTGATTTACACTGTGGATAACCACTCAAAACGCCCCCTAGTGGGGCGTTTTGCTATCTGTCACTTTTGTCTGGATACCGGTTTATGAGCGCTCCTCGTGAAACCATCGCCGCCGTCGCCACCGCTCAAGGTCGCGGCGGTGTAGGCATCGTCCGTATTTCCGGGCCGTTGGCCAGCGTTGCGGCCAAGGCTTTCAGCGGTCGCGAACTCAAGCCGCGATTTGCTCACTACGGTCCGTTTTTAAGTGAAAACGATGAAGTACTGGACCAAGGCATCGCCCTGTATTTCCCGGGCCCGAACTCTTTCACTGGCGAAGATGTGCTGGAGTTGCAAGGCCACGGCGGCCCGATCGTTCTGGATATGCTGCTCAAGCGCTGCCTGGAACTGGGTTGCCGGCTCGCCCGACCGGGGGAATTCAGTGAGCGCGCCTTCCTCAACGACAAACTTGATCTGGCTMAGGCCGAAGCCATTGCCGACCTGATTGAAGCCAGTTCTGCCCAGGCTGCGAGAAACGCGTTGCGCTCCCTGCAGGGGGCTTTCTCGTCACGTGTGCACAACCTCACCGAGCAATTGATCGGCCTGCGCATCTATGTCGAAGCGGCCATCGATTTCCCGGAAGAGGAAATCGACTTCCTCGCCGATGGCCACGTACTGAGCATGCTCGACAAAGTGCGCGACGAGTTATCCACCGTCATGCGCGAAGCCGGGCAGGGCGCCTTGCTGCGTGACGGCATGACCGTGGTGATTGCCGGTCGTCCGAATGCCGGTAAATCCAGCCTGCTCAATGCCCTGGCCGGGCGTGAAGCGGCGATCGTGACCGAAATTGCCGGCACCACCCGGGACGTGCTTCGTGAACATATCCACATTGATGGCATGCCGTTGCACGTGGTGGATACCGCCGGTCTGCGCGATACCGATGATCATGTGGAAAAAATCGGCGTCGAGCGAGCCCTGAAAGCCATCGGCGAAGCAGATCGAGTATTGCTGGTGGTCGATGCTTCGGCACCGGAAGCCCTCGATCCGTTCGCGCTGTGGCCGGAATTTCTCGAAATCCGTCCCGATCCCGCGAAAGTCACCCTGATCCGCAACAAGGCCGACCTTACGGGCGAAGCCATTGCCCTGGAGGTCAGCGACGACGGTCACGTCACCATCAGCCTTAGCGCCAAGTCTGGTGGTGTCGGCCTGGAGCTACTGCGTGATCACCTCAAGGCCTGCATGGGTTATGAACAGACGTCCGAAAGCAGTTTCAGTGCTCGCCGGCGCCACCTGGAGGCGCTACGTCATGCCAGTGCTGCTCTCGAGCATGGTCGTGCCCAATTGACCCTGGCCGGTGCTGGCGAGTTGTTGGCCGAGGATTTGCGCCAGGCTCAGCAGTCGCTGGGTGAAATCACCGGTGCTTTCAGCTCTGACGACCTGCTGGGGCGAATTTTCTCCAGCTTCTGTATCGGTAAGTAGCCCTCCTGTTATTCACAGACAGGCCATTCGTGCCTGTCTGCTCTCTCCTTTTCTGAAAAAACCTCCAGTGCCGAGCGGACTTCGTCTGCTTGGGCGCAATTCCTGTACCCGGATTTCGGGCAAACGGCGCTTTTCTGTGGATTAAGCCCTGTGAATAACCGCGGCTAAGGTCAGTTGATAACAGGGCCTGAAAACTGAACATAACCACCTCTGTGGATAACCACCCGTTTCATCCACAGGCTTACACCGGTTATCCAAGGGCCTCATTGGCACATGGACACAGGGTTTTGAATCTCTGTACACATTGAAAACAAAGGGCTGTATAGATCTATCCACAGAAAGGCATGTGCATAGAAATAAACATAAAAACAAAGATTTAATAAATTTCTTTCTTTTTAATTTCTATAACCCCGAGTTTTCCACAGCTGGTTAAATTTTGTGCAAAGGGTTCTTTAGGAAGGGCGAAGTCCCTATACTTGTCGACCAGGTCCAAAAACCTGAGCTCAAACTATTCCTGAATTACCTACTTAAGCAGGCACGAGGTGCGTGGTGGATTTCCCTTCCCGTTTTGAAGTGATCGTCATCGGCGGCGGTCATGCCGGTACCGAGGCAGCACTGGCCTCAGCACGTATGGGGGTTAAAACCCTGTTGCTGACGCATAACGTGGAAACCCTCGGTGCCATGAGTTGCAACCCGGCCATTGGCGGGATCGGCAAAAGCCATCTGGTCAAGGAAATCGATGCCCTCGGTGGCGCGATGGCCATGGCTACCGATAAAGGCGGTATCCAGTTTCGCGTGTTGAACAGCCGCAAAGGCCCGGCCGTACGTGCAACCCGCGCACAGGCAGACCGGGTTCTGTACAAGGCCGCTGTTCGCGAAATCCTGGAAAACCAGCCGAACCTGTGGATATTTCAACAGGCCGCTGACGATCTGATCGTCGAGCAGGAACAAGTCCGTGGTGTTGTCACCCAAATGGGCCTGCGTTTCTTCGCCGATTCGGTGGTGTTGACCACCGGTACGTTCCTCGGTGGACTTATCCACATCGGTTTGCAGAATTTTTCCGGCGGTCGCGCCGGTGATCCGCCGTCGATTGCGCTGGCTCACCGTCTGCGTGAACTGCCATTGCGTGTGGGTCGTTTGAAAACCGGTACTCCGCCGCGTATCGACGGCCGGTCTGTGGATTTCTCGGTGATGGCCGAACAACCGGGCGATACGCCGATCCCGGTGATGTCGTTCATGGGCAACAAAGAACAGCATCCACGGCAGGTCAGTTGCTGGATTACCCACACGAATGCGCGCACCCACGAAATCATTGCCGCGAACCTCGACCGTTCGCCGATGTATTCCGCTGCCGGTGAGATCGAAGGGATCGGTCCGCGTTATTGCCCGTCGATCGAAGACAAGATCCATCGCTTTGCCGACAAGGAAAGCCACCAGGTCTTCATCGAACCGGAAGGCCTGACGACAAACGAGCTGTATCCGAACGGGATATCCACAAGCTTGCCGTTCGACGTGCAACTGCAGATCGTGCAATCGATCCGCGGCATGGAAAACGCGCACATCGTGCGTCCGGGCTACGCCATCGAGTACGACTACTTCGACCCGCGCGACCTGAAGTACAGCCTGGAAACCAAAGTCATCGGCGGCCTGTTCTTTGCCGGGCAAATCAACGGCACCACCGGTTACGAAGAAGCCGGCGCCCAGGGTTTGCTGGCCGGGACCAACGCAGCACTGCGTGCACAAGGCAAAGATGCCTGGTGCCCGCGTCGCGACGAGGCCTACATCGGCGTGTTGGTCGACGACCTGATTACCCTTGGTACTCAAGAGCCATACCGGATGTTCACGTCCCGTGCCGAGTACCGCTTGATCCTTCGTGAAGACAACGCCGACCTGCGCTTGACCGAAAAAGGTCGCGAACTGGGCCTGGTGGATGACGAGCGTTGGGCAGCTTTCTGCAAAAAGCGCGAAAGCATCGAACTGGAAGAGCAACGCTTGAAAAGTACCTGGGTTCGCCCAGGCACCGAGCAGGGCGATGCGATTTCCGAGAAGTTCGGTACGCCGCTGACCCACGAATACAATTTGCTCAACCTGCTGAGCCGTCCGGAAATCGACTACGCTGGTCTGATCGCCGTGACTGGTGGGGGCGCAGAAGATCCACAGGTTGCCGAGCAGGTCGAAATCAAGACCAAGTACGCCGGCTACATCGATCGTCAACAGGATGAAATCGCCCGCTTGCGCGCCAGCGAAGACACCAAACTGCCTGTGGATATCGATTACACGAACATTTCCGGTCTCTCCAAAGAGATCCAGAGCAAGCTCGGTGCGACCCGTCCAGAGACTTTGGGCCAGGCCTCGCGTATCCCGGGCGTAACGCCAGCGGCCATTTCGCTGTTGATGATTCATTTGAAAAAACGCGGCGCGGGCCGTCAGTTGGAGCAAAGCGCTTGAGTTCGTTGGTCACTTCGCAACACGCAGAAGAGTTATCCACAGGTGCCCGCCAGCTTGGCGTCACACTGACAGAAACCCAGCACGCGCAACTGCTGGGTTACCTGGCCCTGTTGATCAAATGGAACAAGGCTTACAACCTCACCGCCGTGCGTGATCCGGACGAAATGGTCTCCCGTCACCTGCTCGACAGTCTGAGCGTGATGTCATTCATCGAAAACGGACGCTGGCTCGACGTCGGCAGTGGCGGCGGCATGCCTGGCATTCCGCTGGCGATCCTGTTTCCCGAGTCCCAGGTGACCTGCCTGGACAGCAATGGCAAGAAAACCCGCTTCCTGACCCAGGTCAAACTCGAACTCAAACTGGATAACCTGCAAGTTATCCACAGTCGCGTCGAAGCCTTCCAGCCTGCCCAGCCGTTCAACGGGATCATTTCCCGGGCGTTCAGCAGCATGGAGAACTTCAGCAACTGGACTCGCCACCTCGGCGATAACGAAACACGCTGGCTGGCAATGAAGGGCGTTCATCCGGCCGATGAGCTGGTAGCATTGCCGGCAGACTTCCACCTCGATAGCGAACACGCCCTGGCCGTACCTGGTTGCCAAGGCCAACGCCATCTGCTGATACTGCGCCGCACGGCATGATTGGGAACACAAGCAAGAATGGCTAAGGTATTCGCGATTGCGAACCAAAAGGGTGGCGTGGGCAAAACCACCACCTGCATCAACCTCGCAGCATCCCTGGTCGCGACCAAGCGTCGGGTGCTGTTGATCGACCTTGATCCACAGGGCAACGCCACCATGGGTAGCGGTGTGGATAAACATGGCCTGGAAAACTCGGTCTACGATCTGCTGATCGGCGAATGTGATCTGGCCCAGGCCATGCACTTCTCCGAACACGGTGGTTACCAGTTGTTGCCGGCTAACCGCGACCTCACCGCGGCCGAAGTGGTGCTGCTGGAAATGCAGATGAAGGAAAGCCGTCTGCGCAGTGCGCTGGCGCCGATCCGGGAAAACTACGATTACATCCTGATCGACTGCCCGCCGTCGCTGTCGATGCTGACCCTGAACGCACTGGTTGCCGCCGACGGGGTCATTATCCCCATGCAGTGCGAGTACTTCGCACTCGAAGGCTTGAGCGACCTTGTGGATAACATCAAGCGTATCGCTGAACTGCTGAACCCGAACCTCAAGGTCGAAGGCCTGCTGCGGACGATGTACGACCCGCGCCTGAGCCTGATGAACGATGTCTCGGCGCAGCTCAAGGAACACTTCGGCGAACAGCTCTACGACACCGTCATTCCGCGCAACATCCGTCTGGCCGAAGCACCAAGCTACGGCATGCCGGCGCTGGCGTACGACAAAGCATCGCGAGGCGCCGTTGCCTACTTGGCATTGGCGGGCGAAATGGTTCGTCGTCAACGCAAAAACTCACGCATCGCCGCTGCTCAGGCAACTTAAGGAATCCCCATGGCCGTCAAGAAACGAGGTCTCGGACGTGGACTGGATGCTCTGTTGAGTGGTCCGACTGTCAACTCGCTGGAGGAACAAGCGGCGCAAGCCGATCAGCGAGAGCTGCAGCACCTTCCCCTGGATCTGCTCCAGCGCGGCAAGTACCAGCCGCGTCGTGACATGGATCCGCAGGCGCTCGAAGAGCTGGCACAGTCGATCAAGGCCCAGGGCGTCATGCAGCCCATCGTGGTTCGCCCGATCGGCAGCGGCCGCTTTGAAATCATTGCCGGCGAACGTCGCTGGCGCGCCAGCCAGCAAGCCGGCCAGGAAACCATCCCGGCGATGGTTCGCGATGTACCCGATGAAACCGCGATCGCCATCGCGCTGATCGAGAACATCCAGCGCGAAGACCTGAACCCGATTGAAGAAGCGGTGGCCCTGCAGCGTTTGCAGCAGGAGTTCCAGCTGACCCAGCAACAGGTGGCCGAGGCGGTGGGTAAGTCCCGGGTGACCGTGGCTAACCTGCTGCGCCTGATTTCCTTGCCGGAAGTCATCAAGACCATGTTGTCCCACGGCGACCTGGAAATGGGTCATGCCCGTGCTTTGCTCGGTTTGCCGGAAATTCAACAGGTTGAAGGGGCGCGACATGTTGTCGCACGCGGACTGACCGTGCGCCAGACCGAGGCACTGGTTCGCCAGTGGTTGAGTGGCAAACCGGAGCCTGTTGAACCGGCAAAACCGGACCCGGATATCGCCCGCCTCGAGCAGCGCCTGGCCGAGCGCCTAGGCTCTGCGGTGCAGATTCGCCACGGTAAGAAGGGTAAAGGGCAGTTGGTGATTGGTTACAACTCTCTGGATGAGCTTCAAGGCGTACTTGCACATATCCGCTGAAACATTTCCTCATGTAGCGCGCAGTCGGAAATCACTACCTGACAGTTGAATAGGGGCAGAACCGCCCCTATACTCTGCGCGCATTTTGTCGGCACAAATTATGCCAAGTTAGTGAGTTTCGGCAGCCGACCATTGGGGAGTAAAAGTGATGGAAACCCGCACGCCAAACCGCCTGCCCTTCCATCGTCTGGCAGTTTTTCCGGTGTTAATGGCTCAATTTGTCGTTCTGCTCATTGCCGCTTTGGCGCTCTGGCAACGGTATGGAGTCGTTGCCGGGTACTCGGGGCTCTGCGGAGGCCTGATAGCCTTGCTTCCCAATGTTTATTTCGCTCACAGGGCATTTCGGTTTACCGGCGCCCGGGCAGCTCAAGCCATCGTCCGGTCATTTTATGCCGGCGAGGCGGGCAAACTGATTTTGACGGCGGTGCTTTTTGCATTGACGTTCGCAGGTGTGAAGCCATTGGCGCCGCTAGCTGTATTCGGCGTCTTCGTGCTGACCCAACTGGTCAGCTGGTTCGCTCCCCTGCTGATGAGAACAAGACTTTCGAGACCTTAGGGCGTTTGAGGCAACCATGGCAGAAACAACCGCTTCGGGCTATATCCAGCACCACTTGCAGAACCTGACCTTCGGTCAGCTCCCTACCGGCGGCTGGGGCTTTGCCCACACCGCAGCAGAAGCCAAGGAAATGGGCTTCTGGGCTTTCCACGTCGATACTCTCGGCTGGTCGGTCGCATTGGGTCTGATCTTCGTTCTTCTTTTCCGCATGGCGGCAAAGAAGGCGACTACCGGTGTTCCTGGTGCTTTGCAGAACTTCGTTGAAGTATTGGTCGAATTCGTCGATGGCAGCGTGAAAGACAGCTTCCATGGCCGTAGCCCGGTGATTGCACCGTTGGCACTGACCATCTTCGTCTGGGTGTTCCTGATGAACGCCGTCGACCTGGTACCGGTCGACTGGATTCCTCAGCTGGCCATCCTGATCTCCGGCGACCACCACATCCCGTTCCGCGCCGTGTCGACCACCGACCCGAACGCGACTCTGGCCATGGCCTTCACGGTGTTCGCGCTGATCATTTTCTACAGCATCAAGATCAAGGGCCTCGGCGGCTTCATCGGCGAGCTGACCCTGCACCCGTTCGGCAGCAAGAACATCTTCCTTCAGGCCCTGCTGATCCCGGTGAACTTCCTGCTGGAATTCGTGACCCTGATCGCCAAGCCGATCTCCCTGGCTCTGCGTCTGTTCGGCAACATGTACGCCGGCGAGCTGGTCTTCATTCTGATTGCTGTGATGTTCGGCAGCGGTCTGCTCTGGCTCAGCGGCCTGGGCGTCGTTCTGCAGTGGGCGTGGGCTGTGTTCCACATCCTGATCATCACCCTGCAGGCGTTCATCTTCATGATGCTGACCATCGTCTACCTGTCGATGGCACACGAAGAAAACCATTAAGACCAGTCTCGACTAGTCTGATGTCCCTCCCCGTTAAACGGGAGGGGGCTCTTAACGGGGCCTCTGAAACGATTTGTTTTACCGCTTTAAATTAAAAAAACCTAAACCATACGACGTAAAAGTCGGGAGGAAAGATGGAAACTGTAGTTGGTCTAACCGCTATCGCTGTTGCACTGTTGATCGGCCTGGGCGCACTGGGTACCGCAATTGGTTTCGGCCTGCTGGGCGGCAAGTTCCTGGAAGGCGCAGCGCGTCAGCCAGAAATGGTTCCAATGCTGCAAGTTAAAATGTTCATCGTTGCCGGTCTGCTCGACGCCGTAACCATGATCGGTGTTGGTATCGCTCTGTTCTTCACCTTTGCGAACCCGTTCGTTGGTCAAATCGCTGGCTGATTACTCGGATCTTCCGGGTAATTTGGTGTGATGGACAACGTAACTGCGAGGTGTTGGCGTGAACATTAATGCGACCCTGATTGGCCAGTCCGTTGCGTTCCTGATTTTTGTACTGTTCTGCATGAAGTTCGTATGGCCTCCGGTCATTGCGGCACTGCACGAACGTCAAAAGAAGATCGCTGATGGTCTGGACGCTGCCAGCCGTGCAGCTCGCGACCTGGAGTTGGCCCAAGAGAAAGCGGGTCAGCAACTGCGCGAAGCGAAAGCTCAGGCAGCTGAAATCATCGAGCAAGCCAAGAAACGCGGTAATCAGATTGTCGAAGAGGCTGTTGAAAAAGCCCGTGTCGACGCTGACCGTGTGAAGGTTCAGGCTCAGGCCGAGATCGAACAGGAACTGAACAGCGTCAAAGACATGCTGCGTGCCCAAGTGGGCTTGCTGGCAGTCGAAGGCGCCGAGAAGATCCTGGGTGCCACAATCGATCAAAACGCGCACGCAAAGCTGGTTAACCAACTGGCTGCTGAAATCTAAGCGAGGGCGATCATGGCAGAACTGACCACGTTGGCCCGACCTTACGCTAAGGCGGCCTTCGAGCACGCTCAGGCCCACCAGCAACTGGCCAATTGGTCAGCCATGCTCGGCCTGGCTGCGGCGGTGTCGCAAGACGACACCCTGCAGCGCGTGCTCAAGGCCCCGCGACTGACGAGCGCAGAAAAGGCCACCACGTTCATTGACGTGTGTGGCGACAAGTTTGATGCCAAGGCACAGAACTTCATCAATGTCGTTGCCGAAAACGACCGTCTCCTGCTATTGCCGGAGATCGCCGCTCTTTTCGACCTGTACAAGGCCGAGCAAGAGAAGTCGGTAGACGTTGAAGTGACCAGTGCTTTTGCATTGAACCAAGAACAGCAAGACAAACTCGCCAAGGTTCTCAGTGCACGACTCAACCGGGAAGTGCGCCTGCAAGTTGCGGAGGACGCTGCCCTTATTGGTGGTGTCGTCATCCGCGCCGGCGACCTGGTTATCGATGGCTCGATTCGCGGCAAAATCGCGAAACTGGCCGAAGCATTGAAATCTTGAGTTTGAAGGGGCAGCAGAGCAATGCAGCAACTCAATCCTTCCGAAATAAGTGAAATTATCAAGGGCCGCATCGACAAGCTCGATGTGACCTCCCAAGCCCGTAACGAAGGCACTGTCGTCAGCGTATCTGACGGTATCGTGCGGATTCACGGTCTGGCCGACGTTATGTACGGCGAGATGATCGAGTTTCCGGGCGGCGTCTTCGGCATGGCCCTCAACCTGGAGCAAGACTCCGTAGGTGCCGTTGTATTGGGCGCTTACCAGTCTCTGGCTGAAGGCATGAGCGCCAAGTGCACCGGCCGCATCCTGGAAGTTCCAGTTGGTAAGGAACTGCTGGGTCGCGTTGTCGACGCACTGGGTAACCCTGTTGACGGCAAAGGTCCGTTGGGCAACACCGAGACCGACGCGGTCGAGAAAGTTGCTCCAGGCGTGATCTGGCGTAAGTCGGTAGACCAGCCTGTACAGACTGGCTACAAGGCTGTCGATGCCATGATCCCGGTCGGCCGTGGTCAGCGTGAGCTGATCATCGGTGACCGTCAGATCGGTAAAACCGCTCTGGCGATCGACGCGATCATCAACCAGAAGAACAGCGGCATTTTCTGCGTCTACGTAGCTATCGGTCAGAAACAATCGACCATCGCCAACGTGGTTCGCAAGCTGGAAGAAAACGGCGCCCTGGCCAACACGATCATCGTGGCTGCCAGTGCTTCGGAATCTCCTGCGCTGCAATTCCTGGCACCGTACTCCGGTTGCACCATGGGTGAATTCTTCCGCGACCGCGGTGAAGACGCGCTGATCGTTTATGACGATCTGTCCAAGCAAGCAGTGGCTTACCGCCAGATTTCCCTGCTGCTGCGCCGTCCACCAGGCCGTGAAGCTTACCCAGGCGACGTGTTCTATCTCCACTCCCGTCTGCTGGAGCGCGCATCCCGCGTTTCGGAAGAATACGTAGAGAAGTTCACCAACGGCGCAGTGACCGGCAAAACCGGTTCCCTGACCGCACTGCCGATCATCGAAACCCAGGCTGGCGACGTTTCCGCGTTCGTTCCGACCAACGTGATTTCCATCACTGACGGTCAGATCTTCCTGGAATCGGCCATGTTCAACTCGGGCATCCGCCCTGCAGTGAACGCCGGTGTTTCGGTATCCCGTGTGGGTGGTGCCGCTCAGACCAAGATCATCAAGAAGCTGTCCGGTGGTATCCGTACCGCTCTGGCTCAGTACCGTGAACTGGCGGCATTCGCCCAGTTCGCTTCTGACCTGGACGAAGCGACCCGTAAGCAACTTGAGCATGGTCAGCGCGTTACCGAGCTGATGAAGCAGAAGCAATACGCACCAATGTCGATCGCTGACATGGCGCTGTCGCTGTATGCCGCTGAGCGTGGGTTCCTGACTGACGTTGAAATCGCCAAGATCGGCAGCTTCGAACAAGCGCTGATTGCTTTCTTCAACCGCGATCACGCCGATTTGATGGCGAAGATCAACGTGAAAGGTGACTTCAATGACGAAATCGACGCTGGCATGAAAGCCGGTATCGAGAAGTTCAAGGCCACCCAAACCTGGTAAGCCGCAGCGGGAGCCGCAAGGCTCCCGCTTGCTAACCTGATAGGTGTTACATGGCAGGCGCAAAAGAGATTCGCAGTAAGATTGCGAGCATCAAAAGCACGCAAAAGATTACCAGCGCCATGGAAAAAGTGGCGGTCAGTAAAATGCGCAAGGCACAAATGCGCATGGCTGCTAGCCGTCCTTACGCGGAGCGCATCCGCCAGGTTATTGGTCATCTGGCCAACGCTAACCCGGAATATCGCCACCCGTTCATGATCGACCGTGAAGTAAAGCGAGTTGGTTATGTCGTAGTGAGCAGTGACCGTGGTCTGTGTGGTGGCTTGAACACCAACCTGTTCAAGGCTCTGGTCAAGGACATGGCGGTAAACCGCGAAAACGGCGTCGAGATCGATCTGTGTGTAGTTGGTAGCAAGGGTGCGGCTTTCTTCCGCAACTTCGGCGGTAACGTCGTAGCAGCTATCAGCCACCTGGGTGAAGAGCCGTCGATCAATGATCTGATCGGCAGCGTCAAGGTGATGCTGGATGCCTACCTGGACGGCCGTATTGACCGCCTGTCCGTGGTGTCCAACAAGTTCATCAACACCATGACGCAACAGCCTACCGTGGAGCAGTTGATTCCACTGGTGGCAACCCCGGATCAAGAACTCAAGCACCACTGGGACTATCTCTACGAACCGGACGCCAAAGAGCTGCTTGATGGCTTGATGGTCCGTTACGTCGAGTCGCAGGTCTACCAGGCGGTGGTCGAGAACAACGCGGCTGAACAGGCTGCGCGGATGATCGCGATGAAGAACGCTACCGACAACGCCGGTGATTTGATCAGCGATTTGCAGCTGGTCTACAACAAGGCGCGTCAGGCTGCGATCACCCAAGAGATCTCGGAAATCGTCGGCGGCGCTGCCGCGGTTTAACGGTTCAAATATTCAGAGGATCCAGCTATGAGTAGCGGACGTATCGTTCAAATCATCGGCGCCGTTATCGACGTGGAATTTCCACGCGACAGCGTACCGAGCATCTACAACGCGCTGACAGTTCAAAGCGCGGCCGGGACCACCCTGGAAGTTCAGCAGCAGCTGGGCGACGGCGTGGTTCGTACCATTGCGATGGGTTCCACCGAGGGCTTGAAGCGCGGTCTGGACGTCATCGACTCCGGCAAAGCCATCTCCGTACCGGTCGGTAAAGCGACCCTGGGCCGGATCATGGACGTCCTCGGTAACCCGATCGACGAAGCTGGTCCGATCGACACCGAAGAGCGTTGGGGCATTCACCGTCCAGCGCCTTCGTTCGCTGAACAGGCAGGCGGCAACGACCTGCTGGAAACCGGCATCAAGGTTATCGACCTGGTTTGCCCGTTCGCCAAAGGCGGTAAAGTCGGTCTGTTCGGTGGTGCCGGTGTAGGCAAAACCGTAAACATGATGGAACTGATCCGTAACATCGCCATCGAGCACAGCGGTTATTCCGTGTTCGCCGGTGTGGGTGAGCGTACTCGTGAGGGTAACGACTTCTACCACGAGATGAAGGACTCCAACGTTCTGGACAAAGTGGCACTGGTTTACGGTCAGATGAACGAGCCGCCGGGTAACCGTCTGCGCGTAGCACTGACCGGCCTGACCATGGCCGAGAAGTTCCGTGACGAAGGTAACGACGTTCTGCTGTTCGTCGACAACATCTATCGTTACACCCTGGCCGGTACTGAAGTATCCGCACTGCTGGGCCGTATGCCTTCGGCAGTAGGTTACCAGCCGACCCTGGCTGAAGAGATGGGCGTTCTGCAAGAACGTATCACTTCGACCAAGGAAGGTTCGATCACCTCGATCCAGGCGGTATACGTACCTGCGGACGACTTGACCGACCCGTCGCCAGCGACCACCTTCGCCCACTTGGACGCTACCGTCGTTCTGTCCCGTGACATCGCTTCCCTGGGTATCTACCCGGCGGTCGATCCACTCGACTCGACTTCGCGCCAGCTGGACCCGAACGTAATCGGCCAGGACCACTACGATACCGCTCGCGGTGTTCAGTACGTTCTGCAGCGTTACAAAGAACTGAAGGACATCATTGCGATCCTGGGTATGGACGAGCTGTCGGAAGCCGACAAGCAGTTGGTAAACCGTGCTCGTAAGATCCAGCGTTTCTTGTCGCAGCCGTTCTTCGTGGCTGAAGTCTTCACCGGTGCATCGGGTAAATACGTTTCCCTGAAAGACACCATTGCTGGCTTCAAAGGCATCCTCAACGGTGACTACGACCACCTGCCAGAACAAGCGTTCTACATGGTTGGCGGCATCGAAGAAGCGATCGAGAAAGCCAAGAAACTGTAATCCCGGCGCCCGGCAACGGGCGCTAATTTAGGTTGAGGCAATCAGATGGCTATGACAGTCCATTGCGATATCGTCAGCGCGGAAGGAGAAATCTTTTCCGGTCTGGTCGAGATGGTGATTGCGCACGGTGCACTGGGTGATCTTGGTATCGCCCTGGGTCACGCGCCGCTGATCACTAATCTGAAGCCAGGTCCGATCCGCCTGGTCAAGCAGGGCGGGGAAGAGGAGGTGTATTACATCTCCGGTGGTTTCCTCGAGGTTCAGCCGAACATGGTCAAGGTTCTTGCCGACACCGTGCAACGTGCTGCCGACCTGGACGAAGCCGCAGCTCTGGAAGCCGTTAAGGCTGCCGAGAAAGCCTTGCATGAGCGGGGCGCGGAATTCGATTACGGTTCTGCTGCTGCTCGACTGGCCGAGGCTGCAGCTCAGCTGCGCACCGTCCAGCAGATCCGCAAGAAGTTCGGCCATTAAGGCAGCGCTTGTTGTGTGATTGATAAAAAAGGGTAGCCTCGGCTACCCTTTTTCTTTTTCGACATTTTATAACCTTGGTCGCAGTCGCTGACCACCCTGGATTGGTAGCCAGTCATGTCCCTTGAAATCGTTATTCTCGCTGCTGGCCAAGGCACGCGCATGCGTTCTGCCTTGCCGAAAGTCTTGCACCCGATTGCCGGCAATTCGATGCTCGGCCATGTTATCCACAGCGCCCGGCAACTTGATCCACAGCGCATCCACGTCGTGATTGGTCATGGTGCCGACGCCGTGCGCGAACGTCTGGCCGCTGACGACCTGAACTTCGTTCTGCAGGACAAACAGCTGGGAACCGGCCACGCCGTGGCCCAGGCAGTTCCCTTCATCAAATCCGACACCGTGCTGGTTCTTTACGGTGACGTACCGTTGATTGAAGTGGAAACCCTGCAACGCCTGCTGACTCAGGTAGTGCCAGGACAGATGGGCCTGCTGACTGTCGAACTTGACGATGCGACCGGTTATGGCCGCATCGTGCGCGACGTTGAAGGTAAAGTCGCTGCCATCGTTGAACACAAGGATGCCAACGAAGCGCAACGCGCGATCCGCGAAGGCAACACCGGCATCCTCGCTGTTCCTGCCGATCGCTTGGCCGACTGGACGAGCCGCCTGTCGAACAACAATGTTCAGGGTGAGTATTACCTGACCGACGTGATCGAAATGGCGGTCAACGATGGTCTGGTAGTGGCCACCGAACAACCCCACGACGCCATGGAAGTGCAGGGCGCCAACGACCGCAAGCAGCTTTCCGAACTCGAGCGCCACTATCAGCTGCGCGCCGGCCGTCGTTTGATGGCCCAAGGTGTGACACTGCGCGACCCGGCTCGTTTCGATGTACGCGGCGAAGTCACCGTTGGCCGCGACGTGCTGATCGATATCAACGTGATCCTCGAGGGCAAGGTGGTCATCGAAGACGACGTGGTGATCGGCCCGAACTGCGTGATCAAGGACAGCACCCTGCGCAAAGGCGTGGTCATCAAGGCCAACAGCCATATCGAGGGTGCCATTCTGGGTGAAGGCAGCGATGCCGGCCCATTCGCCCGTCTGCGTCCAGGCACCGTGCTGGAAGCCCGGGCGCATGTGGGTAACTTCGTCGAGCTGAAAAACGCTCACTTGGGCGAAGGCGCCAAGGCCGGTCACCTGGCCTATCTGGGCGATGCCGAGGTGGGCGCGCGCTCCAACATCGGTGCCGGTACCATCACCTGCAACTACGACGGCGCCAACAAGTGGAAAACCGTGTTGGGTGAAGACGTGTTCATCGGTTCCAACAACTCGTTGGTGGCGCCTGTGGATATCCTCGCCGGTGCAACGACAGCGGCCGGTTCGACCATCACCTCGACTGTGGATAAATCCCAGTTGGCCATCGGACGTGCTCGCCAGAAGAACATCGACGGCTGGAAGCGGCCGGAGAAAATCAAGAAGAGCTGAGTTATCCACAGCCCAATGATCGACTGTAGTTATTCACAGTCTGATCAATTGCATTCGCGGGCTTGCCCGCGATGCTTTTATCCACAGCTCTTTTTATCGCATGGCGCTTGACGAAGTTTCGCTGATAGGTTTTGATTGCTTCCGCTATCTTTCGAAACGAAACTTATCAGCTCATGTCAAAGCGCAACACACCTCAGCGTCGCCACAACATCCTCGCCTTGCTCAATGAGCAGGGCGAAGTCAGTGTGGATGAGTTGGCCAAGCGCTTCGAAACATCGGAAGTTACGATTCGCAAGGATCTGGCAGCACTTGAAAGCAATGGTCTGTTGCTGCGTCGTTACGGCGGGGCGATCACCATGCCTCAGGAGCTGGTCGCGGATCTTGGTCAGCCGGTTTCCATATACAAGCAAGCCATCGCCCGTGCCGCCGTCGCGCGGATTCGCGAGCATGCGCGCATCATTATCGACAGTGGCAGTACCACCGCCTCGATGATCCCGGAACTCGGACAGCAACCCGGTCTGGTGGTGATGACCAACTCGCTGCATGTCGCCAATGCCCTGAGCGAACTTGAGCACGAACCGGTGCTATTGATGACCGGTGGCACCTGGGACCCACATTCCGAGTCCTTTCAGGGGCAGGTTGCCGAGCAGGTACTACGCTCCTACGACTTCGACCAGCTGTTCATCGGGGCCGATGGCATCGATCTGGTTCGCGGTACAACCACCTTCAACGAACTGCTCGGGTTGAGCCGGGTCATGGCCGAAGTCGCCCGCGAAGTGGTCGTGATGGTGGAGGCCGACAAAATCGGCCGCAAGATTCCCAACCTGGAGCTGCCCTGGAGCAGTGTCCATACCCTTATTACGGATGAACGCCTGCCGCTAGAGGCTCGCGATCAGATTCAGGCCCGCGGCATCAATTTGATTTGCGCGGCTGTCAGTCAGGAGAAATAGCATGTGTGGAATTGTCGGCGCAGTCGCAGAACGTAACATCACCGCCATCCTCGTCGAAGGCCTGAAGCGCCTGGAATACCGTGGGTATGACAGTGCTGGTGTGGCGGTCTACACCAATGACGAAAAACTCGAGCGCGTGCGTCGTCCGGGCAAGGTCAGTGAGCTGGAGCAGGCATTGGCCACCGAGCCGCTGGTCGGTCGTCTGGGTATCGCCCACACCCGCTGGGCCACCCACGGTGCACCGTGCGAGCGCAATGCTCACCCGCATTTCTCCGGTGACCTGGCGGTGGTGCACAACGGCATCATCGAAAACCACGAAGCCCTGCGTGAACAACTCAAAGCCCTGGGCTATGTGTTCACTTCGGACACCGACACTGAAGTCATCTCCCACCTGCTGAACCACAAACTCAAGGATCTGCGCGATCTGACTGTGGCCCTCAAGGCAACCGTCAAAGAGTTGCACGGTGCTTACGGCCTGGCAGTGATCAGCGCGCAGCAACCGGATCGCCTGGTCGCAGCCCGCAGCGGCAGCCCGTTGGTGATCGGCCTGGGTCTGGGGGAAAACTTCCTGGCGTCCGACCAGTTGGCCCTGCGTCAGGTCACTGACCGTTTCATGTACCTGGAAGAAGGCGATATCGCCGAAATCCGCCGCGACAGCGTGCAGATCTGGGACGTTGACGGCCAGGCTGTCGAGCGCGAATCCGTGCAGTATCGCGACGGTGCCGAAGCCGCTGAAAAGGGCGAGTTCCGCCACTTCATGCTCAAGGAAATCCACGAGCAACCGTCCGTGGTGCAGCGCACCCTGGAAGGTCGCCTGAGCCAGAACCAGGTACTGGTACAGGCATTCGGCCCACAGGCGGCCGAGCTGTTCGCCAAAGTGCGTAACGTACAGATCGTCGCGTGCGGCACCAGCTACCACGCCGGCATGGTCGCGCGTTACTGGCTCGAAGAGCTGGCCGGCATTCCTTGCCAGGTCGAAGTCGCCAGCGAATTCCGCTACCGCAAGGTGGTGGTGCAGCCGGACACCTTGTTCGTGACCATTTCCCAGTCCGGCGAAACCGCCGACACCCTGGCCGCACTGCGCAACGCCAAGGAACTGGGTTACCTCGCCAGCCTGGCGATCTGCAACGTCGGCATCAGCTCGCTGGTACGTGAATCCGACCTGACCCTGTTGACCCAGGCCGGTCGCGAAATCGGTGTGGCTTCGACCAAAGCCTTCACCACGCAATTGGTTGGCCTGTTGTTGCTGACGCTTTCCCTGGGCCAGGTTCGTGGCACCTTGGCCAAAGGCGTCGAAGCGACGCTGGTCGAAGAACTGCGCCGTTTGCCAACCCGTCTGGGCGAAGCGCTGGCCATGGACAGCACCGTGGAAAAAATCTCCGAGCTGTTCGCCGAGAAACACCACACGCTGTTCCTCGGCCGTGGTGCTCAGTTCCCGGTAGCGATGGAAGGGGCACTCAAGCTCAAGGAAATCTCCTACATCCACGCCGAAGCCTACCCGGCCGGTGAACTGAAACACGGCCCGTTGGCGCTTGTGGATAACGACATGCCAGTGGTGACCGTGGCGCCGAACAACGAACTGCTGGAGAAGTTGAAGTCCAACCTCCAGGAAGTCCGTGCCCGCGGTGGCCAGTTGATCGTCTTCGCAGACGAGAAGGCCGGCATGACCAACGGTGAAGGTACCCACGTGGTGCATATGCCGCACATCCACGACATCCTGTCGCCGATCCTCTACACCATCCCGCTGCAACTGCTGTCGTACTACGTTGCCGTGCTCAAGGGCACCGACGTTGACCAGCCGCGCAACTTGGCGAAGTCGGTCACTGTGGAATAAGTTATCCACAATGAAAAACCCCCTCTTCAGGGGGTTTTTCTGTTTCTAGGCGGTCGTAATTCGACGTTGCCGCCGCGTATCCAGCAAGTGGACCATCACACAGGCATACAAAGTCACCAGAATGAACAGGCCCATGCGGATAGCGAAGGCGGTGTAGACATCCTTGCCCGCGGCACTGTCCTGCACCGATTGGCCAAGCAGAATGATCAGGGTCGCCAGGCTGTTGAGCCAGAAACTCGGTGGTTGTCGGGTCCGGGCCAGGCCATAGAGCTTTCTGGCCGCCAGCAATCCGAACAGCAACATCCACAGAAAGAACATCCACAGGTTGACGAACAGGCTCAGCGCGCACCAGAAAAGGATCGCCATCAGCCCTCCGAGCAAGGTCGAGCCGAGTAATTCCTGGCCGGCGGTGCGGGCGCTGGTCGCGCAGCTTTGTTGGCCGAGGCTGACGGCTTTCATGATGATCGGCAGGTAGCTGGCCGGGTCGATCATGGCCAGCAGGAACGTCGGCAGCACCACCAGTGTGGCACGTAGAGCCAGCCAGCCGCTTTCGGTTGGGGTAAGGCTCGGGCCGGGTTTGGCCGCGGGGGCACTGGCGGGGTCGGGAAACAGCCAATGGCTGATGGTCAGCGTGGTGACGGCCAGGAACAGTCCCTTGACCAGGGCCACGATCACCTCAAGCGCCAGGGCGAATTCAGCGGTTCCGGCCGAACTGATCAAGGTCAGGCCCACCACCAGGAAAGTCGCCACCAGCGGGTTGCCGCCGCGCAAGCCATACCCGAAGGCCATGAACAGGCACAGTCCGACCAGCAGCACACCACTGAACGGGTAGTAACGCAGCAGGGGAATGAGCAGCAGGCCGGTCCCGGTGGTCAGCATAAGGATCAGGATCAGGCCCAGGCTGGCCTTGAACGGCAACGGTCGGTTCATCGCTGCCAGCATCATCAGCGCCAACATCGGCGCGAGGAACGGGATGGGCAGGGCCAGACCGAAGCTCGCCGCCAGGCACAGTGCCGTACCGAAGCCCAGGCGCAGGGCGCGCTGGACCCGGGCCGGACGCTCAATACGCATAGGACATCCAGCTCATCAGGCGCAGGAACAGGCGACCCAGTATATTCAGCGGGTTACCTTCGCTCGGGAACGCCATGACTTCGGCCTGCCCGCCGGACCTGATGCCTTGCGGGCTGGTCAACTCACCGGGCTCGAACTCGATGATGACTGGAAAGCGCTGGGCAGGACGTAGCCAATCGCGGCTGTTCTCCACTTTTGGCAGGCTGCCCGGTTGGGTGGTCTGGCCGATATCAACGCCATAGCCGACGCTGCGTACATGGCCTTTGAAAATTTTCCCCGGCAGGGCGTCGAGGACGATGGACACCGGCGTCCCGGGCTGAACGCTTCCCAGGTTGTTTTCGGTCATGTCGGCGCTGATCCACACATCGTGGATGGCAATCAGGGTCATCACCGGCGCACCGGCAGCGGCGAACTGGCCGACATCGGTGCGCAGATCGGTGATCAGGCCGGCCGAGCGTGCGTGGACCTTGGTATTGCTCAAGTCCAGCTCGGCTTTTTCAAGGTTGCTGGCGGCGCTGAGCAACTGGGCGTTTTCGTCTTCGTTACCGCCCTGTTGTTCGCGCGCACGTTGCACTTCGGCCTTGGCCGCGGCGACCTGGCTTATGGATTCTTCCAGGGTGGCGCGGGATATCTCCAGGCGTCGCAGCGAGATGGTGCCCGGGTCTTCGCGGTACAGGCGTTCAAGTCGCTGGATGTCCTGGCGTGCCTTGAGCTCGTTGGCCTGGGACGCGCGCAGGGACGCTTGCTTGGAGTCGACGCCGGCGGTGTTGGCGCCCACCTGGCGACGGGTCGACTCAAGGTCGGCGCGGGCACGATCGACGGCAATCTGGTACTGCTCGGGATTGACTTCAAACAGCAACTCGCCAGCCTTGACGTCCTGGTTGTTGCGTACATGCACCTTGGTCACCCGGCCCGATACCTCAGCCGCCACCGGAACAACGAAGGCCTGCACCCGTGCCTGTTGCGTGTAGGGCGTGTAACGGTCGGCCATCAGGTACCAGACCAGGCTCAGAATGATCAGCAGCACCACCCAATTGATCGCTTTTTTCGCAGGGTCGGCGGCGGGTGCCGGGGCTTTCTCGTCGACCGGTTGTTGGCTGTCAGTCATGGGCACTTTCCTTCGGTTCATCGAGCAAATCGCCCCAATCAGTCCGTTGTTGCATCTGTTGGCGGGTGGCCGGGTCGATCATCGGCTGGTCGCTGTACCAGCCACCGCCCAGGGCCTTGTACAGGGCGATCAGGCTGTTGACCGCGGTGCCACGGTTGACCAGATAGATATCCTGTTGGGCAAACAGGGCGCGCTGGGCATCCAGCACGCGCTGGAAATCCGAATAGCCTTCGCGGTATTGGGCATTGGCCAGGGTCACTGAACGTTCGGCGGCTACCGAGGCCTCGCTGAGGATTCGGTCGCGCTCCAACGCTTTGATCAAACCGGTAGCGGCATCGTCAGCCTCGCGCGCCGCCTGGCGCACGCTGTCCTGATAGATAACGATCAACTGCTGCAAGCGGGCATCCTGCACACGGACGTTGTTGGTGATCCGGCCGTGATCGAAGATGTCCCAGCGCAGGCTGGGGCCGGCCACCATATCGAGGGTATTGGGCGCACCGTTGAGCGAACTGGCGGACCAGACGATGCTGCCCAGCAGGCTGATGGAGGGGTACAGGTCGGTCTCGGCCACACCGATCAACGCCGACTGCGCTGCCACTTGCAGCTCGGCAGCGCGAACATCGGGGCGCCGCACCAGCAGGTTGGCCGGCACATCCTGCAAGACCGCGGTATCGAGCAGTGGCACCACTCCGGTGTTGCGATCCAGGTCAGGGATCGAGCCAGGTGGCTGGCCGATCAGGGTGGACAGCGCATTGCGCAAGCTTGCCACCTGGCTTTCGAAATCCGGGATGGTGCTCAGGGTGCCCAGGTACTGGGTCTTGGCTTGTTGCAGATCGAGTTCGGCTTCGGCCCCGCTGTTGAACAGGCGCTCGGTGATCTCGTAGCTGCGTTTTTGCAATTTGGCGTTACTGCGGGCTATGGCCAGGCGCGCCTCAGCGGTGCGCAAGGCGTAGTAGTTTTGCGCCAGTTGCGCGTGCAACAGCACCAGGGCATTTTCGTAGTTGGCCTGGGCGGCAAACCAGGAGGCGTCGGCCGACTCGATGGCACGGCTGAAACGCCCCCAGAAATCCAGTTCCCAGCCGATATCGAAGCCGACGCTGTGTTGCCAGAAATGCGTGTCCTGGGGGTTAGTGCCGCCCGACTGTCGACGGTTCAGGTACAGGCTGTCGGCGCTGGCCTGTTGCAATTGCGGGTAGCGGCCGGCCAGTGCGATGCCCAATTGTGCGCGGGACTCCATAACCCGCAGGCCAGCGACCTGCAGGTCGGGGTTGTGGGCATCGGCTTCGGCCATCAAATGGTCCAGCACCGGGTCGTTGAACACGCGCCACCATTGGCGGCTGTCAGGTTGCGCGTGTTGTTGGCCGGCGATCTCCAGGGCCGGGGTGTTCCAGTGGTCGACCCAGGGCTGGGCCGGCGACTGGAAATCCGGGCCCAGTTGCACACAGCCCCCCAGAACGACGGTGCCACAGAGCAGAAGCCGGCTGATGCGAGCAGGGCGTGGCATCAAGCGCAAACTCCTCAGACAGGACGCTGATCGTTCATTGCCTCTGTCTTCGGTGTCTCGTTCAACGCCTCGATCTCGGGTGTCTCGTTCATTACCTCGGCAGACGGTTGGTCCTGGACCCATTGCCAGAACAGTTGGTAGCCCACCGCCAGCGCAACCGGCCCGATGAACAAACCAATGAAGCCGCCGCTCACCATACCGCCCAGGGCGCCAATCAGAATCACCGGCATCGGGACATCGACGCCGCGGCCTAGCATCAACGGCTTGAGGACGTTATCGGCCATCCCGGCAATCAGGCTGTAGATGCCAAACACAATGGTGGCCAGGCTGGTCCCTTCGGTGGCGAAGACATACGCGATCACCGGAAGAGTTACCAGCAGCACCGGCAATTGCATGATCCCCATCAACAGCGCAACCATCGCCAGCAGGCCGGCACCGGGGACACCCATGAGCACGAAGCCCACGCCCACCAGTAACATCTGAATGAACGCGATGCCCACCACGCCCTGGGCGACCGCGCGGATGGTGGCAGTGCAGAGCTCGGTAATGCGTGGGCCACGTTCCGGTCCGGAAAGGCGCGAGGTGATGGCCAGGGCACTTCTTTCGCCGTTTTCGCCATAGGCCATGAGCACGCCGGCAATGATCAGGGCGCCGATGAACAACAGAAAGCCCACGCCGACGTCGGCCATCTTGCCCAACAAGGTCAGGCCGACGGACTTGATATAGGGCATCACCTTCATCACCACGCTGCTCATGTCGGTGGCAGCCTGCATCCAGTAGCCATAGAGCGGTTGGCCAATGAGCGGCAGGGAAGCGATTTTTTCGCTGGGGAGCGGAATCTGCAGCGTATCGGACTTGAGGATCGCCAGAGTGCCCTGGATCGATTCACTGATCGAGGTGCCCAGCAGGTAGATCGGCACCATCAGCAAGGCCAGGGCGACTACCACAATGAGGGTGGCGGCACGACCGTCCTTGTTGACCACCTTGCGCTTGATGAGCGCATGCAGTGGATACAGGGTGATGGCCAGAATCAGCGCCCAGAGCATGAGGTTGAGGAACGGGTGGAAGATCTGGAAGCAGAACAGCACCAGCACGGTAATCAGCCCGGCGCGTATCAGTACATCGAGCAAACCACCGGACAGTGCTCTTGCGGAAATGTTTGTGCGCAACATTCTCGAACTCCTTGCGGTGTCACCAGGTTAGCCAGCTAGTTGAAGTTCACTCTTCCCTACTCAGTGACTCTTGAAAGCAGGATCGATGGACAGGCGTCCAAGCGTTAACAACTAACGCCTTATTTCACGTAGGAAAGATTTCAACGAGGTACCTACTAATACTCAATAGGTAACAGGGTGGCTTGTAGTATAGGAGCAGTCGTATATTCCGCCTGTTTATGCAGGCTGGAATTCTGCCGCTGTGGATATCGTCCGCTGACGAGCCCATGCCTGGAAACGGGTTGGGAGCCGAGCCAGTGGCTCTTTTTCCCTGTCAGGCATTAGCCGTTGCAGCGGGCGGGTCCGGATAATTACGAACAGTCGCACCTGTCGCAAGAAAATAACCCTCATTAATTATCAATAATCCCCCGGCCTGGTCTTTGAGGTTTGTGCCACGCTTGGTTTTTACAGCGCAGGCGCTAGAGTGCAGTAGCCCATTGATTTACTTGATGGTCGGACGCCCAACTTTGTTATTGAGCACTTGCGTTTAACATCCCGGCCTTTTATTGCGATTTATCTATCTGAAATAAGGACATGCCCATGGACCGTTTCCAGGAAATGCAGGTCTTCGCTGCCGTCGCCCAGGAACAGGGGTTTTCGGCGGCGGCGCGGCGTTTGGGGCTGTCGGCGGCCAGCGTCACCCGAGCGGTGGCGGCGCTGGAGCAGCGTATTGGCACGCAACTGCTCACGCGTACCACGCGCAGCGTGTATTTGAGTGAGGCCGGTCAGCGGTATCTGGAGGACTGTCGGAGAATTCTCGCCGAGGTGCAGGAAGCCGAGGACTCGGCTGCGGGCAGCCATATCCATCCTCGTGGGCAACTGACCATCACCGCACCGGTCTTGTTTGGCGAGCTGTTTGTTACGCCGCTGATGGTGAGTTACCTGACGCAATTCCCCGAGGTCTGCATCAACGCGCTGCTGGTGGATCGGGTGGTGAGCGTGGTCGAGGAGGGCGTCGATGTGGCCATTCGCATCGGCGAGCTACCCGACAGCAATCAGCATGCGATCCGGGTGGGTGAGGTGCGGCGGGTGATCTGCGCCTCGCCACAGTTTCTGGCCAGCCATGGTCGGCCCAGGCATCCCCGGGAGCTGGCCCAGGCGCCGATTATCGCGACATCGGCCATTGGCCAACTCAGGAGTTGGCCATTCATTGAAGACGGCGAAACCTTGAGTGTCCGGGCTGAACCACGACTGGTGGTGACAGCGAATCAGGCGGCCATCACGGCAGCCTGTCTGGGGTTGGGCTTCACGCGGGTACTGTCTTATCAAGTCGCGAGCAAGGTGGCTGCCGGAGAGCTGGAAATCATTCTGGCCGACTTCGAACTGCCGCCGTTGCCCATCCATGTGGTCTATCAGGGCGGACGCAAGGCGCCGGCCCGGGTGCGCAGTTTTGTTGATTTCGCGGTGAAGACCCTGCGCGAGCATCCGGCGCTCGCGCGTTGAGTTATTTCACCCACTGAAATAATGGATTGCGTTTGCTGGTGATTCTGTTGTTTTGGTCGTAGGTGGAAGATACGACCCATCGGCGCTGGTCTTCCTGAGCAGCACCACTGACCCGAGGTGTCGACCATGCAAGCGATCAAACTCTACAACTTCCCACGTTCCGGCCACGCTCACCGTGTCGAGTTGATGCTGTCCCTGCTGAAATTGCCGACCGAACTGATCTTCGTTGACCTCGCCAAGGGCGAGCACAAGCAACCGGCGTTCCTGGTGCTCAATGCATTCGGCCAAGTGCCGGTGATTGATGATCAGGGTGTGGTGTTGGCCGACTCCAACGCGATTCTGGTGTATCTGGCGCAAAAGTACGGCAACGGTCGCTGGCTGCCGGCTGATCCGGTGGGTGCGGCCAAGGTCCAGCGCTGGTTGTCGGTGGCTGCCGGCCCGATTGCCTTCGGCCCTGCCCGGGCAAGATTGATCACCGTGTTTGGCGCGCCTTACAACGCTGCAGAAGTGATTGCTTACGCCCATACCGTGCTCAAAGTGATCGATCACGAACTGGCCAATACGCCGTATCTGGCCGGCACTGAACCGACGATTGCCGACGTCGCCGCCTTCAGCTACATCGCCCATGCGCCCGAGGGCAATGTGTCGCTGGACGAGTACGCCAACATTCGCGCCTGGCTGGCCCGCATCGAAGCCTTGCCGGGTTTTGTCGGCATGCCGCGCACCGTTGCCGGTCTGCAAAAAACCGCCTGATACTGGCGGCCCGGAGTTACCGGGCCGCCCCGTTCTGCGCCACTGGCGCAAGGGAGCAGCCGTATGGACCGTTCACCCTGGCATGCCGGCGAAAAACAGTTGCAGGCGCATGTGGGCGTTGCCGAACGAATGGAGACGTTTGGTCGTAAGGTGATTCGCAGCGAGATGCCGGACCAGCACCGCACGTTCTATCAGCAATTGCCGTTCATGCTGTACGGGGCGGTGGATGCCGACGGTCATCCCTGGGCCAGCATCCTTGAAGGTGAGCCTGGTTTCGCCCACTCGCCAGAACCGGGCTTGCTGCAATTTCGCAGCCTGCCTGCCGTTGACGATCCCGCGCAGATGAGCGATGGCTCGGCCATTGGCCTGTTGGGTATCGAGCTGCACACTCGCCGTCGCAACCGCATCAATGGCCATGTCCGCGCCATGACTACGGGTGGTTTCGCGGTGACGGTAGACCAGTCCTTCGGCAATTGCCCGCAGTACATTCAGTTGCGCCAGTTTCGCTCGGTGCCGCTGACCGATCCTTCGACGCGTGCCGCCCAGCATTTCAACGAACTGGATGACGCGGCCAAAGCCATGATCGCCGAGGCAGACACGTTCTTCGTTGCCAGTTATGTGGATGTCGACGGTGAACGTTCGGTGGATGTTTCTCATCGCGGCGGTCAGGCCGGTTTCGTACGCGTGGAAGGCAATCGCCTGACCATTCCGGACTTCGCCGGCAACCTGCATTTCAACACCTTGGGCAACCTGTTGCTCAACCCCCGGGCCGGACTGTTGTTCATCGATTTCAATAGCGGTGATTTGCTGCAGCTCAGCGGGCGGACCGAAATCATTCTGGAGGGCCCGCAGGTCGAGGCGTTCCAGGGAGCCGAGCGGCTGTGGACAATCGATGTCGAGCAGGTGGTACGTCGCCCCGGCGCCCTGGCCTTGCGCTGGCGCTTCGATGGCGTGTCACCCACCAGTTTGCTCACCGGCACATGGGAGCAGGCCACGGCGCGTTTGCAGGCCAAAGCCATGGGGGATCAATGGCGGCCGTTGCGGGTGGCGCGGATTGAAGCGCAAAGCCACAACATTCGCTCGATTTACCTGGAGCCTGCCGACGGAGCCGGGTTGCCACTGTTTCAGGCCGGACAGCATTTGCCCCTGCGTTTCAACATTGACGGCGATGTGCACATCCGCACGTACAGTTTATCGAGCGCGCCGTCCGATGATTTTTTCCGCATCAGCGTGAAGCGTGACGGGCGGGTGTCTACGCATTTGCATGAGCAGATTCGTGTTGGCGACCTGTTGGAGGCGCGGGCGCCGCAAGGGCATTTCACCGTGGCGCCCCATGAGCGTCGGCCTTTGGTATTGCTGGCGGCCGGGGTCGGTATCACGCCACTGTTGTCGATGTTGCGGGAGGTGGTTTACCAGGGATTGCGCACCCGTCGTATCCGCCCGACATGGTTTATCCAGAGTTCGCGCACACTGGCTGACCAGCCGTTTCGCCGGGAGCTGGATCGCTTGCTCGAAGACGCCGGTGACGCGGTGCGGGTGGTGCGTTTGCTCAGCCAACCGGAAGCCGAGGCGATGCAAGGAGAGGACTTCGACCTCCGTGGACGGATCGACGTCGCGCTGCTCAAGGATCTGCTGACAGTCGAGGACTACGATCAGCTGGATTTTGTCGTCTGTGGCCCCGGAAGTTTTACCCAGGCGTTGTACGACGGCTTGCGCGAACTGGACATTCGCGATTCGCGGATTCACGCCGAAACTTTCGGCCCATCCACCTTGCGCCGGCGTCCAGACCCCGATGCCGTGGTCATCGAGCAACCGCCAGCCGCCACCACGTCGGTGCCCGTGGTGTTCCAGCGCTCGGCCAAGGAGGCGCGCTGGCAGCCGGAGGGCGGCAGCTTGCTGGAGTTGGCGGAAAGCCGTGGCCTGCGCCCGGAATTCAGTTGTCGCGGCGGCTCTTGCGGCACCTGCAAGACGCGATTGGTCAGCGGTCAGGTGCATTACCCTCTGCCGCCAGCGGAGGTGCCGGATGAGGGACAAGTGCTGATTTGCTGTGCGATTCCGGCGCAGGGGGCGCAGCCGTTGGTGCTCGATATCTGAAGGATGATTGCTGGTGAACATTGCCCGCCGGTCGATGGCTGGGTAGGGTAGGGGCAGAACGAACAAGGGCCGCAATGGCCCTTTCTGCATTTCAGGAACAGGCGTTTCAATGGTTTTTTTCACTCGCTCGATCGCCTTGCTGATGGCGCTGGCGCTCACCACCGGATGCGAAAGACAGGATGCACCGCCGCTGGATCAGCAACTCTACGTCTGGCAGCGGCAGTGGACGCAGGCCCACGACGCAGCCCTCCGGGACAGCCGCGCCGACTTTTCGACGTTGCGAGTGCTGGCCTTGCAGGCTTTCCCCAACGCAGGCTGGAGTCGGGCCCGAATTGACCCGGCACTGCTCAAGCGTGATGGCCGGCCGGTGATTGCGGTGGTTCGCCTGGACGGACAGCTCAAGGCGCTGGATCAGGAGGAAGTCACTGCACAGATCCGCCGGGTGATCAGCGATTGGCGGGGACAGGGGTTGAACCTCACCGGGGTGGAAATCGACCACGATGCCAGCAATGCCCGGCTACCGGCGTATCGCGAGTTTCTCGCGCATTTGCGCGAAGCGTTGCCGACTTCGCTGCCGTTGAGCATCACCGCGTTGCCGTCCTGGCTCGACAGTCGTGAACTGCCGGCGTTGTTATCCACAGTCGACAGCAGCGTGTTGCAGGTGCATGCGGTGAGCGATCCGCGTCGTGGTTTGTTTGATGCCGAACAGGCCCGGCAATGGGCGAAAGCCTGGAGCCGCGTCACGACGAAACCTTTCTATCTGGCGCTGCCGGCCTATGGCGTGGCGTTGCTGCCGTCGGCGGACGGCGCACCTGTGGTGGAAAGCGAAGTGACGCTGGAGCGTGCAGGCCAGCGTCGGGAATTACTCGCCGATCCGCAGGCGTTGCGCACCCTCGGCACCGAGTTGCGTGCCGATCCACCGAAACATCTGGCGGGCCTGATCTGGTTTCGCCTGCCATTGGCCAACGACCGTCGGGCCTGGAGTTTGACAACCTTGCGCGCGGTGGCGCGTGGTGATGCCCTCGACAGTCAACTGAAACTGCAACTCTCGGCCGACAATGGCCTCTATGACATCGGTATCAGCAACCAGGGCAATCTCGACCGCGTCTGGCCCGAACGCCTGACACTGGCAGTCAGTGGTTGTGAGGGGGCCGATGCCCTGGCCGGTTACGCGTTGCAACAGAGCCCGGATCTGCTTACCTTCACCCGCCTGCGCGATGGCCGAATAACGGCCGGCGGACAGCGTGCCATTGGTTGGGCTCGCTGCGCACACATTGATCAAGGAGGTTCGAATGTTCACCCGTAACTGGCCGCGTCATTTGCTTTGCCTGAGCCTCAGCCTGCCACTGGGTTCGGCGCTGGCCTGCGGCCCGGACTTCCCCATGCGCCTGCTGGATAACCGTGGCCAGTCGCTGGCGGAACTGCCAGAAGGCAACTTCAGCTTCGAGATCGGCCGCCTCGGCCACGCCATCAACGGGTTGAAGAACGTGACCGCTGGCGCCAACTACGCGGAAGAACCTGACCCAGTAGCGCTGCGCGATCAGGCCGAGCAGGCCGGACTTTCCGCTGAGCAACAAGTGTTGGTGAAACACCTGCGCAGCCTGACGGATGCCCGCCAGGTTGAAACCCAAGGGGCGCAACTGCCGCCCGAACTCAAATTGTACCTGGCGGGTGCCGTGGCATTTGGCGCGGGTGATCCTGCCTTGGCCGCCGGGTATTTCAAGAAAGTGCTGGCCTTGCCAGCCGAGCAAAGGGCCTCGCGCAGTACCTGGGCGGCTTACTCGCTGGGGCGTGCGTTGTTCGCTATGAGCGTCGAAGCCGATGCGGCCCCGGATCTGCTCGAACAATCGCGCAAGGCCTTTGAGCAAACCCGGCAGCTGAGCATCGACGGCTTCAGCGATCCACTGGAACTGGGCGTCGCCAGCCTCGGCGAAGAAGCCCGGGTGGTGCGTACCGCCGGCGACTGGAACCGCGCCATCGAGCTGTACGCCACGCAGAATCTGCACGGCTCCTCGGTGGGCTACACCTCGTTGAAGTTGTTGATGGCGGACCTGATGACGCTGCCGGAGGATCAAGTGGCCGAGTTGCTCAAGGGGCAGCCCGTGCAGCAGTTGGTGACCGCGTCGCTGATCAGCCGGTTGGGTTGGTCGTTTGGCGACCAACCTGCCAACGAACAAAAAATGATCAAGCTGCTGCAAAACAGCACCCGCGGCAGTCTCGAAAACGCCGATCGTCTGGCGGCGATGAATTATCAACAGGGCGATTACGCCAGCGCCAAGGCTTTCCTCGAGCATGCCGGCGATGGCGGGTTGGCCTGGTGGCTGCGGGCAAAACTGGCAGTGCGCGACGGCGATAAAATCGCGGCCGCCGCAGCCTACGCCAAAGCGGCCCAGGCCTTCCCGAAGAATGAATCCTGGGGTGAGCGACGGACCCCGGACTACGATTACGAAACGCTTCAGCCCAAATGCCGGGTCGAGGGTGAAAGTGCGATCCTCGCCCTGCAACGCGGGGATTACCTGCAAGCCTTCGATCAACTGTATCGCAGCCAAAGCATTTACTGGTTCGATGCCGCCACCGTTGCCGAGCGAGTGTTGACCCTCGAAGAACTCAAGCACTACGTCGACACACAAGTGCCGGCACCCCCACCGCTCAGCCAGCAGGACCGCGACAACTACGTGCCCTTGCCGGTGGCGGCGAGCCTGCGCAATCTGCTGGGGCGGCGTTTGTTGCGTGAGGGGCACTATGAGGAGGCGCCGGCGTACTTCGATAACGTTGAACTACAGAACAAGGCCAAGTCATACGGAATATTACGCAAGGAGGCGGATGCTGCCTGGTGGCCCACGACTCGCGCTGCTGCGCTATTTAACTCGGCCTGGGCCGCGCGCACGTGGGGAATGGAAATCCTGGGATATGAAATGGCCCCGGATTTCGCCACATTCGGCGGCAACTACAGCCTGGAAAGCACTGAGCTCAAGGTCGGGCCGTTAACGACCGAGGACGAAGTGAAGCGCCAGCAGGCCAGCGTTGCTCAGCCCGATGAGCGTTATCACTATCGTTTTATAGCCACGGCATTGGCCAGTCGTGCGGCTGACAATTTGCCTCACTCCAGCCAGGCCTTTGCGGCAGTGCTGTGCGCGGCAGCAGGCTGGAACAGCAGCCCTGAAGAGGAACACGCTTTCTACCAGCGCCATGTCAAAGAGGGGCCGTACGTGGATTGGGCGTTCCATTTCGGTCATCAGTGCCCCTATCCCGACTTCCAGAACGCCGACAAGCGCTACGTGACCCAGGTTACCGATGCCGCGCGTTCAGCGCTGCGGCCGTACAAGAAGCCGCTTCAGTATGGCGGTGTGATTGTGGTCACGGCGGCGGCATTGTTCCTGATCAATCGTCGGCGCAAGGCGCAGTGAGGTTCAAGCCTGTTGCACAAAGGTCAGCCGCACGGCGAAACCGATCAACAGGCTGCCGAACAACCATTGCTGCAAGCGTTGGGCAGAGGGGCTGCGTTGCAGCCACCGGCCGAGTGCCGCACCGACCAGGGCGTAGGCGCTGTCGAACAGCAAACCGACGCCGACCAGCACCACGCCCAACGTCGCAAATTGCCCGAGCACCGGCCCGGCCTGTGGGTTGATGAATTGCGGTAGCAGCACCGAGCAGAACAACAGTGCCTTGGGGTTGAGCAGGTTGGTCAGCAGTCCGCGTCGGATGGCTGCGCCCAAGCGTGGTTTTTCGCCGGCTGTGTCAGTGCTGGTCAAGCTCGGCAGCATCGTGGTTCGCAGGCACTGAATGCCGATCCACAGCAAGTACGCGGCGCCTGCCAGGCGCACCACATCGAAGGTCCAGGGCGCCGCCTTGAACAGTGCCGCCAGCCCCAGCGCCGCCAATGCCACATGACAACCCCGGGCGATGCCCAACCCCACGGCCGTGGCCAGCGCGGCGCCTTTGCCCTGGCGGGCACCGGTCTGCAATAGCAGGATCATGTCGGGCCCCGGCAACAGGTAGACCACCGCCAGCGCCATGAAAAACAGCCAGAGCCCTTGCATGTTGTACCCCCATTCGTTGTCGATTCGGTCGTACCAGTCTAGGGCTGGAGGGCGGGGCAGGTGCTTGCGTTGTCAGCTTCTATCAGGACGTGTATTGGCATAACCTGCCACTTAATCAAGCTTGAACCATCAGGATCTGCCAAACCATGAAACTCGATGCCTACGACCGCAAGATTCTCGCCGCACTGCAACGGGACGGCCGCCTGAGCAATGTGCAACTGGCAGACGAGATCGGCCTGTCGGCGTCACCCTGCTTGCGCCGGGTGCGGATGCTTGAAGACGCGGGGGTGATTCGCGGCTACCAGGCCAATCTGGATCGCGATGAGGTGGGGTTAGGGCTGACGGTGTTTGTCGGGGTCAAGGTCGAGCGTCATAACGACGAACAAGCCGAAAGCTTTCGCCTGGCGGTGACGGCATTGCCCGAGGTGATTTCGGCGTTTCTGGTGTCAGGGGAGTCGGATTTTCTGCTGCAGGTGGTGGTGCCGGACTTGCGTGCCTATGACCGGTTTCTCACCGGGCGTTTGCTGAAGCTGCCGGGGGTGAGCGATATCCGCAGCAATTTTGCGATTCATACGGTGAAGGCGCCGGGGGCGTTGCCGCTGGAGCATCTGCCGCTGTAGACCGAGTTGCCTGCCATCGCGAGCAAGCTCGCTCCCACAGTGATTGTGTGAACACCACAAATCCAATGTGGGAGCGAGCTTGCTCGCGATGGCATTAGACCAGGCACCCAAGCCCTGTGGGCCTTACATCTGCGTCGCCATCCCCTCCACATTCATCGCCGCCTGGCGCAAGGCCTCGGAGCGGGTCGGGTGAGGGTGGCAGGTCAGGGCGATGTCTTCGGCCGAGGCGCTGAACTCCATGGCCACGCAATACTCGCCAATCATTTCACTGACGCTCGGGCCGACCAGATGCACGCCGAGAACTTCGTCCGTGCGCTCATCGGCCAGCACTTTGGCGAAGCCTTCGGTTTCATGGTTGATCTTCGCCCGGCTGTTGGCGGTGAAGGGAAACTTGCCGACCTTGTACGCCCGACCTTCAGCCTTGAGCTGCTCTTCGGTCTTGCCGACACTGGCCAGCTCCGGTCTGGTGTAGACCACGCTGGGGATCAGGTCGTAGTTGACCTCGCCAGCCTTGCCGACGATTTGCTCGACGCAAGCCATGGCTTCGTCCTCGGCCTTGTGGGCGAGCATGGGACCCGAGGTCACGTCTCCAATCACCCAGACCCCGGCGGCTTCGGTGCGATGACCCTTGTTGGCGAGCATGCCGCGTTTGTCCGTCGCGAGGCCGACGTTCTCCAGCCCCAGGCCCTGTGTATAAGGTCGGCGCCCTATGGCCACCAGCACGTAATCGGCTTCCAGCAACTCTGCAGCACCGCCTGCGGCAGGCTCGATGCTGAGCTGCACACCGGAGGCGGAGGTGGTGGCGCTGGTCACTTTTGAACTCAACTTGAAACTCAAGCCTTGCTTGCTCAGGGAACGCTGCAGGGTTTTGCCGGCTTCGATGTCCACGCCGGGGCAGATCCGGTCGAGGAACTCGACCACCGTCACCTGTGCCCCAAGGCGTCGCCAGACCGAGCCCAGCTCCAGGCCGATCACGCCGGCGCCGATCACCACCAGATGCTTGGGCACTTCGGTCAGCGCCAGGGCGCCGGTGGAGTCGAGTATGCGTTTGTTATCGATGTCCACGCCGGGCAGGGGCGTGGGCTCGGAGCCGGTGGCGATGATGATGTCCTTGGCGTGCAACTCAGTCTTGCCGCCGGCGCTATCGGTCACCGTGACTTTGCCCGGCCCGTCGATGTGGCCCCAGCCTTTGATCCAGTCGACTTTGTTCTTGCGGAAAAGAAACTCGATGCCCTTGGTCAGCCCGGTAACGCTTTCATCCTTTTGCTTCATCATCTGGGCGAGATTGAGGCTGGGTTTGACGTCGATCCCCAGGTTGGCGAATTCCGCACCCATGGCCGCGTCGTACAGTTCGGAGGCATGCAGCAGCGCCTTGGACGGCATGCAGCCGACGTTCAGGCAGGTGCCGCCGAGTGTGGCGCGTCCTTCCACGCAGGCGGCTTTCAGACCCAGTTGTCCGGCGCGGATCGCCGCGTTGTAACCGCCGGGGCCACCGCCGAGTATCACGACGTCATAAGTGCTCATGGATGTACTCCTGGATCGAAAGGGGAAGGATGGGTAAAAGTAGTTCCCGGATAAAATTACGAACGTAATATGTGCGTTCTGCCGCATTTCGGTCAAGGCTTCAGGTAAGCGACAGGTTGGGAATCTTTAGATAGCGCGCGTGAGTACGGAAATTTCACCATTTCCGTTATATCGTAACGAATTGTCGCTGTCAGCGAAGACACACTGGGGTGGTATGCAAGTCGATCTCGATGTTGATGAAGCTCCGTTAGCCGGGTTGCCGCGCTTTCAGCAGGCGTTCATTCAAGGGCGGCGTTTGCGCCAGTTCGCCATCGGTGCGGGCGTATTCGCGATGGTGGGTGTGCTGCTGGCGCTTTTTGCCGGGCTGTTTTCCTCGCAAACACTGTGGCCGGCGTTGCTGCTGAACCTGAGTGCTGCGTCTGTGGTGTTGATGGCCGGTTTGCAATCGGCCTGGTGGGTAACCCAGTGGCGTGCCCGCGCCATGAATCCCGTAGTGCCGGTGGTTGTTGTCGACGAGTCTGTCGCGCCTTCGGGGTGGTATGAACGTTTGCTGGACCGGATCAGCCGGAAATCGCAGCACTTGCTCGGGCAAATCGGCGCGCCGACGTTGTGGCTTGGCGGCTGGGCATTGTTGGCGGTATTGGGTGTCGAACAGGCCTGGAACCTCACATTGCCCCCGGCAGCGCTGGGCCTGTCGGCCACTGTCGGGGCAGCGTGCTCCTTGCTGTTGGCGTTCGGCCTGTTGGTGATGGAGCGCCATCTGGCGCAGGAAAATACCGCGCAATGGCCTGAAGCCGCTACGTTGGCGCAATTGATCCGTGTGGCGATCATCAGCCTGGTGCTCGGTGCTTTTTGTCTGTTGTTTGCCGATGAAACCTCGGTATGGCCTGCACGCCTGGCGGTGTTGATCGGACTGCTGCCGGGGCTGGTGGCGGCAGAATTGTTGCTGCGTGCGCTGTTGTCATTGTTCAGCCCACGCCGCGAACGCCTTGAACCGGAGTTGTTGGCACGCAGTTTTGTCGCCGACATGCTGCGCTGGCCGCCACAGCCTTTGCTGGCGTTGCAGCACGAATTGCATAACCGCTTCGGCATCGATCTGCGGCAGATCTGGGCCTTCTCTTACATGCGTCGGGCGTTCCTGCCGGTGCTGGCGGTGGTTTCGCTGGTTGGCTGGTCGCTGACCGGCATTCACGAAATTGCCCTGCAAGGGCGTGGCATTTACGAACGATTCGGCAAACCGGTGGAGGTGTTTGGCCCAGGTTTGCACATGGGTTTGCCTTGGCCATTGGGCCGCGTGTTGAGCGTCGAGAATGGGGTAGTTCACGAGTTGGCCACCAGTGTTGGCGAAACCTCGGCCCCCGCTCAGGCCGACCCCGCCGAAGGCCCGGCCCCGGCGATTGCCAATCGCTTGTGGGACGCCAGCCATGTGAACGACAAATCTCAGGTGATCGCCAGCAGCCGAGCCGACAAGCAGAGCTTTCAGATCGTCAACATGGACGTGCGCTTCGTCTATCGCATCGGTCTGAGTGATCAGGCGGCGTTGGCCGCAACCTATAACAGTGCCAATGTGCCGATGTTGATTCGCAGCACCGCCAGCCGAATCCTGGTTCACGATTTCGCCTCGCGCACCCTCGACGGTTTGCTTGGCGAGGACAGGGTAGGGCTGGCCGAAGAAATCGGCCGCGCGGTTCAGGCGGACCTGCAAAAACTCGACAGCGGCGTGGAAATTCTCGCCACCGTGGTCGAGGCGATTCACCCTCCGGCCGGTGCAGCCAATGCCTATCACGGCGTGCAAGCGGCGCAGATTGGCGCGCAAGCCTTGATCGCCCGTGAACGCGGCGCCGCTGCCGAGGCCACCAATCAGGCGCAGTTGCAGGCCAGCATCGCCCGCGATCAGGCGACGGCCGGCGCCCGTGAGATCAATGCTGGCGCCGAGGCCGCGGACCTGAAATTCAACGCCGAGCAAAAAGCCTATGCCAGCGCTGGCCAAGCCTTCGTGCTGGAGCAGTATTTCAGTCAGTTGTCCCAGGGTTTGGCCAATGCCAAATTGCTGGTGCTCGATCATCGTCTGGGCGGCAGCAGTAATGCGCCAACCATCGACCTCCGTACTTTCACGCTGCCGGTTGACCCTGCGCCGTCGCGTAAAACCGCTCAGCCAGGAGCTGCCAATTGAGCCAGTCCCATACGCACGATCACGATGACCACGCCGGCCACGATCACGGCCATGGCGGGCATCATCACCACGGCCACCACCATCATCACGGCGATCCGCAGGAGGCCGGTCCATTTCCATGGCGTCGGATAGGTTGGGCGACATTGCTGGTGGTGTTTGCAGTCGCTGCCGCGAGTCTGGTGCAGGTGCGTTCGGGTGAAGCTACGGTGATCACACGCTTCGGCAATCCATCGCGAGTCTTGCTGGAGCCGGGACTGGGTTGGCGCTGGCCGGCACCGTTCGAGGCGGCGATCCCGGTGGATCTGCGGCTGCGCACCACGTCCAGCGGTTTGCAGGATGTGGGCACGCGGGATGGTTTGCGCATCATCGTTCAGGCCTACGTGGCGTGGCAGGTGCAGGGTGATCCGGACAACGTGCAACGTTTCATGCGCGCGGTGCAGAACCAGCCCGATGAAGCTGCACGGCAGATTCGCACTTTTGTCGGCTCCGCACTGGAAACCACCGCCAGCAGTTTTGATCTGGCGAATCTGGTGAACACCGATGCCAGCCAGGTGCGCATCGCCGATTTCGAAGCACAACTGCGCAAGCAAATCGATCAGCAGTTGCTCACCACTTATGGCGTGCGCGTATTGCAGGTCGGTATCGAACGATTGACGCTGCCTTCGGTGACGCTCACCGCGACGGTCGACCGGATGCGTGCCGAGCGTGAAACCATCGCTACTGAGCGCACGGCGATCGGCAAGCGTGAAGCCGCGCAAATTCGTTCCGCCGCCGAACGTGATGCGCGGATTGTGCAGGCCGATGCCACAGTGAAAGCGGCAGATATCGAAGCGCAATCGCGCGTCGAAGCGGCGCAGATTTATGGTCGTGCCTATGCGGGATCGCCGCAGCTCTACAACCTGCTGCGCTCGCTCGATACCTTGGGCACGGTGGTAACGCCGGGGACCAAGCTGATTCTGCGCACCGATGCCGCACCGTTCCGGGTGTTGGTTGACGGTCCGCCGAGCCTCGACAACAAGTCCGGATCGCAGCCATGAGTTTGGTTCCACGTGGAACAAATGAGTTGAGCAGCCCCTGGATTCAGGCCGGGCGCTTGGCGTTTCTCGCCCTGTACGCGGTGACGGTATTGGCGGCATTGGCGTGGGCGTTTTCCAATGTGCGGCAGATCGATCCACAAAATCGCGCCGTGGTTTTGCATTTCGGGGCGCTGGATCGCATTCAGAATGCCGGGTTGTTATTGGCCTGGCCGCAACCCTTCGAGCAGGTGATTTTGTTGCCGGCGGCGGACCGGGTGATCGAGCGGCGAGTGGACAGTCTGTTGCGCAGTGGTGCCGCGATGCAGGCAGATCGCGTGGCCAGTTTTGCCACGCCCATCAGCGATGCCCTTGCAGGCTCAGGCTATCTGTTAACGGGTGATGCCGGAGTGGTGCAACTCGATGTGCGGGTTTTCTACAAAGTCACCGAGCCCTATGCATTCGTGCTTCAGGGTGAACATGTGTTGCCGGCATTGGATCGGTTGGTCACCCGCAGCGCTGTGGCACTCACCGCCGCACGCGATCTGGACACGATTCTGGTAGCCCGGCCAGAGCTGATCGGCGCTGACAGTCAGGCGGCTGAAAGACGCGAACGCTTGCGTGGCGATCTGGTGCAGGGCGTCAACCAGCGTCTTGCCGAACTCACAGCGACGGGGCAGGGACTGGGGATCGAGGTGGCGCGAGTCGATGTGCAATCGAGTCTGCCAAGCCCGGCGGTCAATGCCTTCAATGCGGTCCTGACAGCCAGTCAGCAGGCCGACAAAGCCGTGGCCAATGCGCGTACCGAAGCCGAAAAGCTGACGCAAACTGCCAACGAGCAAGCCGACAGAACACTACAAGTTGCCCATGCCCAGGCGAGTGAACGACTGGCCAAAGCATCCACCGACACGGCCACGGTGTTGAGCCTGGCCAAGGCGCAGCAACAGGGCACCGATCCGCAAATGCTGTTGCGCATTTACCGTGAACGAATGCCGAAGATCCTCGGCCAGGCCGGTTCTGTCACGACGGTCGACCCTAAAGACGATTCCCGCCTGATCATTCAGGGAGCAGCACAATGACTGCGCAAACCGCCACCGCGTCGAGCATGTTGTCTTCGACAGAACAACGTAGCGCCGCGCGCCAACTGACCCTGGCCATGCTCGCATTGGGCTTGCTGGCCTTGGGACTGATCTGGCGCTGGTTGTCGTCAGAGCAAACCGGCGTCAGTCAGCTGCTGCTGGGTTTTGCCTCGCTGCTGGTCGCCATACCGGTCATGCGTTCGGCCTGGTACAGCCTGCGCTATCCGAGCCTGCACGGCATCACCGATCAATTGATTGCCCTGGCCATGCTGGGTGCCTGGGCCACCGGAGATCTGCTGACGGCGGCGCTGTTGCCGATCATCATGATCTTCGGCCATGTGCTGGAAGAGCGCAGCGTGATCGGCTCCCAGGAAGCGATTCACGCCCTCGGCAAACTGACCCGCAGCCACGCACGCAAGGTGCAGGTGGACGGCTCCATCATCGAAGTCGACAACGGCACGCTCAAGGCGGGCGATCTGGTCGAGGTGCGCGCCGGGGACCGGGTGCCGGCGGATGGCCGGGTATTGTCCGGTCAGGCCAGTCTCGATACTGCCTCCATTACCGGCGAATCGGTGCCGATAGAGGCGGGCGTCGGCATGTCGGTGTTCGGTGGCGCAATTAACCTCGACGGTCTGCTGCGAATCGAAGTGACCCGTACCGGCCAGGAATCGACCCTCGGCAAAGTCATCGCCCTGATGCAAAACGCCGAGCGCTCGAAACCGCCGATCACTCGTTTGCTGGAGCGTTACGCGGGCAGCTATATGGTGCTGGTGTTGCTGTTGGCGGCGGTGACCTGGTTCATCACCAACAACGCTCAAGCGATGCTCGCGGTGTTGGTGGCGGCCTGTCCTTGTGCGCTGGTGTTGTCGGCACCGGCGACGGCTATTGCCGGGGTGGCGGTAGCAGCACGCCACGGGATTCTGATCCGCAGTTCTGCGTTCCTTGAAGAGTTGGCGGACCTGACCTCGCTGGTAGTCGACAAAACCGGGACGCTGACATTCGGCACCTTGCGCCTGCAATCCATCGACAGTCCGCTTGAGGATCGCAGCCATGTCATGAAGCTCGCCGCCAGCCTCGGCTCGGCCAGCAGTCACCCGGTCAGCCGTGCGCTCGCGGGGTTGGTGACCCAGGAGCATTTCCTGCTGCTTTCCGACATTCGTGAACGCCAGGGCCTCGGTGTGGTGGCGATGACCGGGCAGGGTGAGGCGGCGCTTGGCCGGCCGGAGTTGTTCGCGCAACTGGGCATCAGCACAACGGAGATTCCCGATCACGACGGCCCGATTGCCGGGCTGGCGCTCAACGGGGAGTTTCTTGCCTGGCTGTTGCTGGCCGACAGCGTCAAACCCGAGGCGCAGTTTGCCTTGGGTGAGTTGCGTGATCTGGGTTTGGGCCGCCAGTTGTTGCTCACCGGTGACCGGCACAGCGTCGCGCAGACGTTGGCCCGGGATGTCGGGATCAGTGACGTCGAAGCACAAGCCTTGCCCGAAGACAAACTCAACCGCGTGCTCAAGGAAATCGACAGCGGCTTCCGGCCGATGGTGGTCGGCGATGGCATCAACGACTCCCTGGCCCTCAAGGCTGGAGTAGTCGGTGTGGCCATGGGCGCGGGCGGTGCGGACATTGCCCTGGCATCGGCGGACATCGTGCTGATCGGCAGTGACCTGCGCCGCCTCGGCACCTGCGTGCGCCTGAGTCGTCAATGCCGCCAGACGTTGCAGGTCAATGTGATCATCGGATTGGGCTGGACCCTGGCGATCGTAGCCTTCGCCGCTTTCGGCTGGCTTGGCGCTGCAGGGGCGATGATTGCGGCGTTGCTGCATAACCTCAGCACCTTGCTGGTGTTGGGCAATGCCGGTCGTTTGCTGCGGTTCCAGGAGCCGTTGCTCAAGCTCAAGGACGAAACCTGAAGGCGAACGCTCTAAACCGGGTAATCACGGGGCTTCAACTTTTTAGAACTGTGCGCCCGGTTCGTAGTCATTGAAGATGAGGGCACATCATTTTTGTGCGTTCGCGGCGGCAGCTGTAGGCGTCGCGAATCATTGAAAACGGCTATTAATTCGATAGCCAGCTATTTTTCAAAGATGGTCTACCCTCTGTTTAGACGTCTGAAACAAGGGAGATTCTCCATGCTCGCGCATCTTCCACCGGCCTTACAGAATCTGCAGTTACCGCTTCGCCTGAGACTCTGGGATGGCCATGAACTCAATCTGGGGCCGACGCCCAGTGTCACGATTGTGGTCAAGGATCCGCAGATGGTCACCCAGTTTACCCATCCCAGCCTGGACACCCTTGGCGCTGCATTTGTCGAAGGCAAACTGGAACTCGAAGGCTCCATCAGCGATGTGATCCGCGTCTGCGATGAGTGGAGCCAGGCGTTGCTGGATGAAAACTACGACAATCTGCCTGTGCGTAGCGTCCACGACAAAGAGACGGACGCCAAGGCGATCTCCTACCACTACGACCTTTCCAACGCGTTCTATCAGCTGTGGCTCGACAGCGACATGGCGTATTCCTGCGCCTATTTCGAGACCGGCAGCGAATCCCTGGAACAAGCCCAGCAAGCCAAGTTCCGTCATTTGTGCCGCAAGCTGCGCCTGCAGCCCGGCGAATATCTGCTGGATGTGGGTTGCGGGTGGGGCGGATTGGCGCGTTTTGCGGCGCGGGAATTTGGCGCGAGAGTGTTCGGTATCACCCTCAGCAAGGAGCAGTTGGCCCTGGCCCGGGAGCGCGTAAAAGCGGAGGGCCTGGAGGACCTGGTCGAACTGCAACTGCTCGACTATCGCGATCTGCCGCAGGATGGCCGTTTCGACAAAGTGGTTAGCGTCGGTATGTTCGAACACGTTGGTCATGCCAATCTGGCCGAGTACTGCAATACCTTGTTCGGCGCGGTGAAAGAGGGCGGCCTGGTGATGAACCACGGGATCACCGCCAAATACACCGATGGCCGTCCGGTGGGACGCGGTGCCGGTGATTTCATCGGGAAATATGTGTTCCCCAACGGCGAGCTGCCGCATCTGTCGATGATTTCTGCCGAGATCAGTGAGGCCGGACTGGAAATCGTCGACGTCGAAAGCTTGCGCCTGCACTACGCACGCACGCTCGATCACTGGAGCGAACGCCTGGAAGACAACCTCGAAGCGGCCTCCAGACTCGTACCGGAACAGGTCCTGCGTATCTGGCGGCTTTATCTGGCCGGTTGCGCTTACGCGTTCGCCCGGGGCTGGATCAACCTGCACCAGATTCTCGCAGTGAAGGCCCACGCCGATGGCAGTCATGAACTGCCATGGACCCGTGACGATATCTACCTCTAGAGAATCGGCGAAATAAGCCGGGCGACCCGCATGCCGACCTGTTGGACGCGGCGGGTCTCCCGGCCTTCTTCCTTGGCGATTTCGTGGGCGTTGGCAAAGTCATCGTTGAGCATCTCTTCCACCTCGGCGGCGAACGCGCGGTCGACGGTCAGCAACATCACTTCGAAATTCAGCCGGAACGAACGGTTGTCCATGTTGGCACTGCCGATGGCGCTGATTTCGCTGTCGATCAATACCACTTTCTGATGCAGGAACCCGGGTTGGTAACGGAATACCCGCACACCGGCGCGCACCGCTTCGAAGGCGTAGAGGCTTGAGGCGGCGTAGACGATTCGATGATCGGGCCGGGATGGCAACAGCAGGCGCACATCCACGCCGCGCAGTACCGCCAGGCGCAATGCTGCGAACACGGCTTCATCGGGGATGAAATACGGGCTGGTGATCCAGACCCTTTCCGTCGCCGCATGGATCGCTTCGACAAAGAACAGAGAACAGGTTTCACAGGCGTCTGCCGGCCCACTGGCGAGCAACTGGCACAGTACGCCGTCTTCCGGATAAACCTCGGGCAGGATCAGCGGCGGCAGTACACGAGCCACCCAGAACCAGTCTTCGGCGAAAGACTCCTGCATGCACGCCACCACCGGCCCGCGCACTTGTACGTGGGTATCGCGCCAGGGCGCCAGGGGCGGTTTCTCGCCCATGTATTCGTCACCGACGTTGTGCCCGCCGACGAAGCCGAGAATGCCGTCCACCACCACGATCTTGCGGTGGTTGCGGAAGTTCACCTGAAAGCGATTGAGCCAGCCACTGCGGGTGGCGAAGGCTTTGACCTCGACCCCGCCATCACGCAAGGCCTGCACATAGCCGTGGGGCAGGGAATGGCTACCGATTCGGTCATATAACAGGTAAATCGCCACGCCTTCGGCGGCTTTCTTCAACAGCAGGTTTTGCAGGCGCTGGCCGAGGCGATCGTCGTGAACGATGAAAAACTGGATCAGCACGGCTTCTTTCGCCTGGCTGATGGCATCGAAAATGGCCTCGAACGTGTTCTGACCGTTGATCAACAGACGCATTTGGTTGTTGGCCAGGCAGGGCATCTGTCCGAGCTTGGGCATCGCTCTGAGTGAGGCGTATGCAGAAGAAGCGCGGGCGGTGAGCGCCTCTTCTACCCAGGGTCGCCAGTTGAGTTCGGAAACAGCCTTGCGCATTTCTTCGTTGGCCTGCCGCCGGGCCTTGATGTAGCCATCGAAGGTGCTGCGGCCGAACATCAGGTACGGGATCAGCGTGAAGTAAGGGATGAAAAACAGCGACAGCGCCCAGGCGATCGAGCCTTGGGCGGTACGGACGGTCAACACGGCGTGTATGGCCGCGATCATGCCCAGCGAGTGCAACAGGGCGATGGTATAACCGAAAATATGCGGTCCGAAATAATCCATGGGGGCTGCCTTGCTCCTGAAGATTCAATGCTTAACAGACCATGTTCCGTACAGAATGTCGCTAATTAATTGGCCCATGAACCGAAGCGCGCGGCTGACGTCTAACGGCCACTACTGATCAGGAGTTACTCGATGAACGTTCGTCTGCTGGGTTTGGCCATGGCACTGGGTTTGGCACTTCCTGTTGCGGCTCACGCGCAAATGCTGCAACCAGGATTGTGGGAGCTGACTACGAGCAACATGAAGGTCGATGAACAGAATATGCCGGACCTGCAATTGATCCTTGGTCAGCTCCAGAGCCAGATGACCCCTGAGCAGCGTGCACAGCTGGAAAAACAGGGCATCACTATGGGCGGTAAAGGGGTCCGGGCGTGCCTGACCCCGGAGCAAGTCAAGACCGACAACATTCCTCTGACCGATCCGCAGTCGGGCTGCAAGCAGGAAATCACCGACCGCTCCGGCAATCAGTGGAAATTCCGTTTCAGCTGCCCGAGAGCCCAGGGTGCGGGCGTGGCGACATTCCTCAGTGATCGCGAGTTCACCACCAAGGTCAACGGGACGTTCAACGCCACCGGCATTCAGCAGAAGGGCAGCCTCGAATCCCGCGCCGTCTGGCTGGGGCAGGATTGCGGTACTGTGAAGCCAAGAGCTTAAAAGCTTCGTCGGATCGCCGCCCGGAGCAGGCTCGCTCCCACATTGATTGTGCTTTCTCTGTGGGAGCGAGCCGGCTCGCGAGGGCGTCCGCAAGCCGCCCTAAATCCCCGGCCGACTCAACCATTCACACGCCGCCTCGACAGGCATCCGGCCAAAATCTTCCCCCGTGCGGCTGCGCACACTGACAAATCCCCCAGCTTGTTCTTTCTCGCCCACCACCACCAGGTACGGCACGGTCTGGCTGTGCTGGCGAATCTTGTAGTGAACTTTTTCGTTACGCAGGTCGGCCCTGGCGCGTACGCCCCGTTGGCGCAAGGATTCGGTCACCGCTTGTGCATAAGTCGCCTGGCGATCATCCATGCTCACAACGACCACGTGGGGTGGAACGCTCCACTGTTGCAGTTCCTGATGGCTGGACCAGCAAGTGCCGTAGATCCGTTGTTGTAACGTGCCGTTGATGTGGTCGAGGGTAAACGCCTGCAAGACTTTGGTGGTGGGGACGTGCGGTCCATGGCTCTGGTACTCGGTGTCCCCCAGACGGTACAGCGACACTGCTTCGCGCACCGGCCGACGACGGATCGAGTGATTGGTCGCTGCCAGTGATTGCATGCGCGCTTCGATGAGGGGCAGGTCTGCCACGGTCAGCGGTGGCTCGACGGCAAACTCGTAAAAGAAACCGTCGCCCAATTCCTTGCCCACACGCATTTGCGCATGCGGGTGGAGTTGCTTGACCGCCATTGCCAGCATCAAGGCACAGGAGCGGCGCAAGATCTCCAGGCCGTCCGGCTCCCGGGGGGTGACAATGCTGACCCGGGCATTTGCCTCGATCATGTATTCGCAGTCCACCAGGACCCCATTGACCCGGCCCGCCACAGCCGCGCTGGCCAGTTCGGGGCCGATGCTGGCGGCAACCTCGTGCACGGACAGCGGCTGGTCGTACTCACGCAATGAACCGTCGGGCAGGGTGATCTGGATCATGGTCGGCGTACTCAGGTGCTTCTAACGAGCGTTATCGCATAAACCGTAGGGGAAAACCCTGGCGGTTGTCATTAAGACGTTTGTCGTGCCAGGCAATCAGCGGTAAATCTCCGGAAGGGTTCCTGCGGATCATGGCTGGCTCAACGCGTTGTACAGGGTGTTGAGGTTGTACTCGAACAACCCGGTGAAGGTGCTGGCCGGACCGCTCGCCGCGAGGGCATCGGAGTACAGCGTACCGCCGATCTGCGCGCCGCTTTCATCTGCGATTTGCTTGAGCAGGCGGGCGTCCTTGATATTTTCCATGAACACCGCCTTGACCTTGGCCTGACGAATCTGGGTAATCAGTGCGGCCACTTCGGCGGCTGAAGGTTCGCGCTCGGTAGACAGACCTTGAGGCGCCATGAACTCGATACCGTAAGCTTGGCCGAGATAACCGAAGGCGTCATGGGACGTCACGATCTTGCGGTTGCCTGGTGGCAGTGAGCCGAGTTTGGCCTTGGCTTCGGCGAGCAGGGCGTAGACCTGTTTCAGGTACATCTGGCTGTTGCGCTCATAGTCGGCGGTGTTCGCCGGGTCGGCGGCGATCAGCGCCCTGGTGATGTTGGCGATGTACAGTTCGGTGTTCGCCAGGTTATGCCAGGCATGCGGGTCGGGAACGGTTTCGCCGTCTTCATCCAGGCTACGCGGTATAACGCCGCGGCTCGCGCTGATGACCGGCGCCCGGGTCTCTGTGCTCGTCACCAGGCGATCCAGCCAGGGCTCGAAACCCAGGCCGTTCTTGATGATGAGTCTGGCTTTGAGCAGTGCTTTAGCGTCGTCCGGTGTCGGCTCGTAGGTATGGGCATCCGCGTCCGGGCCGACCATGTTGGTGATCTGGATATGATCCTTGCCGATCTGTCGGGTCATGTCGGCAAGGATGCTGAAGCTGGTGACCACCTGAAGTTTTTCGGCGGCAGACAGCGACATCGACACCATCAAGCTGAACAACACGAGTAAAGCGCGCATCGGGTAACACCTCATTGGGATGTGAGCAAAGGTGGGCGGCGCAGCAAGCCGTGCACCGGCCCGAACACCACGGACAACAGATACCCGCCGCCGGCCACCAGCACGATTGCCGGGCCACTGGGCAGTGAGTAATAGAACGAGATCAATAAACCCATCCACACCGAGAGGCTGCCGAGCAACGCGGCGACGACGATCAGCACCGGCAGGCGGCGGCTCCAGAAGCGTGCCGCGGCGGCAGGCAACATCATCAGGCCGACTACCATCAACGCACCGATCGCCTGGAAGCCGATGACCAGATTCAACACCACCAGCGTCAGGAACACGCCGTGGGCCAATGGGCCGAGTCGGCTGACGGTTTGCAGAAAAAGCGGGTCGAGGGTGTCGAGCAGCAGTGGTTTGTAGATCAGTGTCATGGCAATCAGGCTCAGGCCCGAGACCCAAAGCATGCCGGTCAAGGTCGGACCGTCGACAGCCAAAGCCGAGCCAAACAGCAGGTGCAACAGGTCCAGGCGTTTGCCGGCGATGCCGAGAATCAGCACGCCACCGGCCAGGGATATCGGGTAAATCGCCGCGAGGCTGGCGTCCTCTCGCAGGCCGGTGCGTCGCGTAATCCAGGCCGCGAGGCCAGCCATGCTCAGGCCGGCGCCGAGACCGCCTATGGTCAACGCCGGGAGGCTCAACCCGGCAAACCAGAAACCCAGCGCCGCACCGGGAAGGATGCCGTGGGCGACGGCATCGCCGATCAGGCTCATGCGCCTGAGGATCAGAAACACCCCAAGGGGCGCCGTACTGCACGCCAGGAGCAAGCCGCCGAGCAGCGCCCGACGCATGAACACGAACTCGTGGAACGGTTGCCAGAGATGCGCGGTAGCGATCATCAGGCCACCTGTGCCTGTGGTAGTTGGCGGATCAGTTCGGTGCTCGGGCCGAATGCACAACCGCTGCTTTTGATCAGCAACGTGCATGGGATGTGCTCGCGGACGGCGGCCAGGTCATGGCATACGATCACCAGTGTCCGGCCTTCGAGGTGCCAATCGTGTATGTGCTTCCAGAGCAATACCTGGCCGAGTTCATCGAGGGCCGCGTGGGGTTCATCGAGCAACAGTACGGGTGCGTCGGTCAGGCTCAATCGGGCGAGCAGGGCGCGTTGCAATTCGCCGCCGGAGAGGGCCATCAAGGGTCGATCTTCCAGACCGTTCAGGCACCAATTTTCGAGGACGGTTTTCAGTCGTTGGCTGCGGATCTCCGGCGACTTTTTGTTGCCCCAGAAACCGGCGGCGACCAATGCCTGAAGGCTGATCGGAAATTGCCTGTCCAGGTGTTGTTGCTGGGGCAGGAACGACACACCGCCCTTGATTGGAACACTCAGTCGCACCTTTCCGGCCAACGGTTTTTGCAAGCCGGCGATGACCTTCAACAGGCTGCTTTTCCCGGAACCGTTCGCGCCGATGATGGCGGTCAGGCTGCCCTTCGACAGTTCGAAGTCCAGCGCTGGCGTGAGTGGCTGCCCCGGTGCGCCCCAGCGCAAGGCCTGGCAACCAATCATGCGACCTCCCAGTTGAAACGGCTTTCGGCTACGGCGTCATGGGCGTGCAGGCTTTCGGCGTGGGTGACACGAATGTGGAAGGCATTGATGCCTGTGGAGCGTTTCAGGGCCAGATTCAAACGGCGTGCGGCGTCCTCGCAGAACATCAGGTTCTGACCATTGGCCAGGGCGAAGGCTTGTTCGTCGGCGCGTTTTACCGCTGTTTGAACGGCGGTGCCGAGTGCGGCTTCGGCGTCGTTGATGACGGCGATCAGAGGCAGATCGTCCAAAAAATCAGCCAACCGTACGCGCAACTTTGCGCTGCTGCGTTGGCTGTGAGGTGTGGCGACGATGCCGTTCGTGGAGCCGAGCCACGCTAAAACGTCGGCGTGTTGCAGTGCCTTGTTGGCGAAATCGTCGACGAAGTGCTGCTGAATTAGCTGTCGAGAAAGGGCCGCGGAACACGGGCAGGTTGAGGAATAAGACACATCGACTTTTAGTTCCACGTGGAACATTGCGTTTTTCAAACGTGCTTCGATGTTCACCGGATAGCTTTTCCAGCCAGACAATGGACTGATCAGCGCCGGCCTTTTCAGCAATAAATCGGCGTGAATGGCTAAGTGAGCACTGTTGGAAAGCCCTTCATGGCTCTCAAGAAAACGCTGCAGAACCCTCCTCAATAAAGCCGGAGAAAGGTTTTCCTGCTCCAGCAATTCAAGCGCCAGATAGAGCCGTGACATGTGAATGCCGCGCGCGTTGCCATCGTCGAGACTCACGCCGGCATCGACCTTTGCATTCAATCGTTGGCCATCAAACAAAACAGGTAGAGCAATGCCGCACATGCCCACCCACTCCAGTGGCAGGGCTTGGCGTGAGGCCTGCGCGGCGATATCCGGCAGAGTCAGCGCATTCATGAGCAGGTCCATCGAGAGAGTTGACTTAAAATGTTATATCATAACAACTAAGTCGGCGATGCCTTTTTCATGAGCGGACTTTCATCATGCGCAACCGCCACATGCTCAGCCTGATTTCACGCCATCAACAGAAAAACAAAGAGGTTTAACAGCCAGCGATCCGGCTGCAAGTGAACCTGGCGCTGCTGCCGCCGGAGCTGGAAAACCGGTTGATTGTGGTCCAGCCGACGCGCTGGTTGTAGCCAACCCAGGCCTCGCCATCGGAAGCGATACCGGTGAAAAATACAAACTGGCCGTAGCGGCTGTTGGTCTGCGCCCAATAGCGTTTTCCGGCCGTTTCGAAACCCCGCAGATAGATGGTGCTTCCGGCGGTATTGACGCTGTAGGCGTTGCCATCCGCATCCACGCAGGCCAACAGGTTGGCGCTACGGGTGCACTTGGCCAGGCTCGGGATCTGGGCCATCGCGTCGGCAGCCACCAGCAGGGAAAGCATGATCAGTGCAGGTTTCAGGACGTTGTGCATAGGGCTTCTCATGGAAGGAACGCGTACAGCATCGTGTCCTTTGCCCTACCGGGCAAGAGGGGATGGCATATTGTTGTTGTTACAGTATAACATTGTGTAAGCCCGACGCAGCGACCGGGCACCCTGTGAGGAATATGCAGATGTCCAATCGACTCCCCGTGACCGTTCTCTCCGGCTTTTTAGGCGCCGGAAAAAGTACACTTCTTAATTACATACTACGTAATCGCGATGGATTGCGAGTGGCAGTCATCGTCAACGATATGAGCGAAATTAACGTCGATGGCACCGAAGTCCAGCGCGATGTCAGCCTGAACCGAGCCGAAGAACGGTTGGTGGAGATGAGTAACGGGTGTATTTGCTGTACGTTACGTGAAGACTTGCTGGAGGAGGTGAGTCAACTCGCCAGGGAGGGTCGCTTCGACTATCTGCTGATCGAGTCCACCGGGATTTCCGAACCGCTGCCTGTGGCGGAAACCTTCACCTTCCGCGATGAAAACGGCCAGAGCCTCAACGACATCGCACGTCTCGACACCATGGTCACGGTGGTCGATGGCATGAACTTCCTGCTCGACTACCAGGCTGCCGAAAGCCTGGCTTCCCGAGGAGAAACCCTAGGGGAGGAAGACGAGCGTTCGATTACCGATCTGTTGATTGAGCAGGTCGAGTTCGCCGATGTGATTTTGCTCAGCAAGATCGACTTGATCAGCAGCCACCAGCGCGAAGAATTGATCGCCATTCTTGAACGGCTCAACGTCCGGGCGGAAATCATTCCGATGTCGATGGGCGAAATCCCCTTGAACAAGATTCTCAACACCGGTCGTTTTGACTTCGAAAAGGCTGCCCAGGCACCGGGATGGTTGCAGGAGCTGCGCGGTGAACATGTGCCGGAAACCGAAGAGTACGGTATCGCTTCCAGTGCTTACCGGGCTCGCCGGCCGTTCCATCCACAGCGTTTCTTCAACTTCATCGACGGTCCCTGGGACAACGGCAAACTGCTGCGCTCCAAGGGCTTTTTCTGGCTGGCGAGCAAGCAAATGGACGCTGGCAGCTGGTCCCAGGCCGGTGGTTTGATGCGCTATGGTTTTGCCGGGCGCTGGTGGCGTTTCGTACCGAAAAACCAGTGGCCGCAGGACGCAGAAAGTACCGCCGGGATCATGAAAAACTGGACTGCCGACAGCGGGGACTGTCGTCAGGAACTGGTGTTCATCGGCCAGAACATCGACTTCACGCAGCTCACGGCCGAACTGGACGCCTGCCTGCTGACCGAAGAGGAAATGGCGCTGGGCGTAGAGGGCTGGCGTTTGCTGCCCGATCCATTCGGCCCTTGGTACGAAGAGGCCGCCTGATCCTCTACTGGCGCTTCAGGGCTTGAGCCAGGTGCCCTGGCTCTGGGCCTCGCAGTACGGCTGCAAATATGCCGCGTCGGTGGCAACGCCGTAATAGTGAATATCCTGGCGGTAGGGCATATTGGCGACTTGGGCGTTGCTGCAGATACCAAATGCGCCGCCGGGGCATTGATCGACATACTGCACCTCGACTTTCTGCCCCGCCAGGTTCGGCTGGCAGAAGCCGTCGGCAAAGAGCTTTGGCGGGATGTTGCGGTTCTGCTGGCAAACCTGGACATCAAGCCGCTCGCCCTGGCTGTGAACCACACAAGCCTGGGCCAGCACCTCGCCTGAAACGAGTGCCAGGAGCAACGACAAGCCAATCAACCGCATCCACCACCTCCTCAGAAATCATCAACCATGCTGCAGAATATCCCCACTCATGTCATTGCCGGACCGTTGGGCGCCGGCAAGACCAGCCTGATCAAGCACTTGCTGGCCCAGCGCCCGGCTGGCGAGCGCTGGGCGGTGTTGATCAATGAGTTTGGCCAGATCGGTCTCGACGCTGCGCTACTGACCCAGGACGCCGATGGTATCGCACTGGGGGAAGTGGCCGGGGGCTGCTTGTGTTGCGTCAACGGTGCGCCGTTTCAGATTGGTCTTGGGCGTTTGTTGCGCAAGGCACAACCGGATCGGCTATTCATCGAACCCTCAGGGCTGGGGCATCCGGCGCAGTTGCTCAGGCAATTGAGTGAAGCGCCGTGGCAAGGCGTGTTGGCTGTTCAGCCTTGTGTGCTGGTGCTGGACGCCCAGGCGCTCGCCGCAGGCAAGCCATTGCCGGATGCGCAACAGCAAGCGCTGGGCCATGCGGGGCTACTGCTGTTGAACAAGTCTGAAGGTCTCGAAGAAGAAAGCCGCCAGCGAATCGCCGGACAATTGCCGCCGCTCCCCCTGTGCTGGACGCAACAGGCGGCTTTACCCTTAAGCGAGTTGCCGGGGCTGAATACCAAAGCACTGGCAGGTGTGAATAACTTCGTCGTACCCAAGGGATTGGCGCAGTTGCCGGCGGTCTGGAGCGATCCCGCGTTGCCCATTTGCTTGAGTCAGGAACAGGACGGTGGCTGGAGCATCGGATGGCGTTGGCACCCAAGCCAGGTATTTGATGTCGCTCTGGTGAGCCGGTGGCTTGAAAGTCTTGGATGGAGGCGGGCGAAGCTGGTTATCCACAGCTCGCACAGGTGGGTCTCGGCGAACGCGGTGGATAACTCGGTGCTGGACTGGCGGCCCAGTGAATGGCGGCAGGATTCGCGTATCGAGCTGATTTTCAGTGAAGCGCAGAATGCAGAACGACTGCAGCGTGAGCTGGCAGCGTGCCGATCCGGATCGGGTTAACGGCTCAAGGCCGCCACTTGGTATGGTCCTGACGCCACTGGCTCAGCTCGATCACTTCCGCGCGAGGTTTCGCCACTTCGACCACTGGTTCGGTTTCGTCGAACGGGACCGGGTAGGGTGCCAGCTCAATCTGTGCGCTGTGAGCACCGAACTGGGTGATGGTGCCGTTGTGGCGGGTTTCGCCCGTCACGGTGAATTCGAAGTTATACACACGGGCCAGGCGTCGGCGACCACTGGCATCCCTGATGAACGCGATTCTTTTCAAGGCCACGTTGCCGTCAAGCAATTCGATCCCGAGTTTGCCGCAATGCTGCTTCACCCGCTCCAGCGCGCGCTCGCGCAAGCCGTGGTTGTGCCATAGCCATGCGCCGGCAGTGGCGAACAGCATCAGCACGAATATATTTCCAAGGGTCAGCATCAACAGGGTGCTCCAACAAGATAGTGTCAGCTTAACTGCGTCGCTGGTCTGTCGTACAGGCTGCGTTTAGTCGCATACTGCGCGGCTAGAATTTCAATCGTTTTACGGAAATCCACCGCATGAAACGTACTCCGCATTTGCTCGCTATCCAGTCCCACGTGGTATTCGGTCACGCCGGCAACAGTGCCGCGGTTTTCCCGATGCAACGGGTCGGGGTGAATGTCTGGCCGCTCAACACCGTGCAGTTCTCCAATCACACCCAGTACGGTCAGTGGGCCGGTGAAGTGCTGGCGCCGCACCAGATCCCGGACCTGGTCGAAGGCATCGCGGCGATTGGCGAGTTGGGCAACTGCGATGCGGTGCTCTCCGGTTACCTCGGCAGTGCGGCCCAGGGCCGGGCGATCCTGACAGGGGTGGCGCGGATCAAGTCGATGAATCCCAAGGCGCTGTACCTGTGTGACCCGGTCATGGGGCATCCGGAGAAGGGCTGCAGTGTTCCGGCGGAGGTCAGTGATTTCCTGTTGGAAGAGGCCGCCGCCGTGGCGGACTTCATGTGCCCGAACCAGTTGGAGCTGGACAGCTTCTCCGGGCGCAAGCCGCAATCGCTGTTCGATTGCCTGGCCATGGCGCGTGCATTACTGGTGCGCGGCCCGAAAGCGGTGCTGGTCAAGCATCTGGACTACCCAGGCAAATCGGCAGAGGTCTTCGAGATGCTGCTGGTGACGGCCGAAGGCAGCTGGCATTTGCAGCGCCCGTTGCTGGCGTTCCCGCGTCAGCCGGTGGGCGTGGGCGATCTGACGTCTGGTCTGTTCCTGGCGCGTGTGCTGTTGGGCGACAGCCTGGTGGCCGCGTTCGAGTTCACGGCATCGGCGGTGCATGAAGTGCTGCTGGAAACCCAGGCGTGTGCCAGCTACGAGTTGGAACTGGTTCGGGCTCAGGACCGGATTGCCCATCCGCGGGTGAGGTTCGAGGCGACGTCGATCAGCCTTTGATTCGGCGCTGCCCCCATCGCGAGCAAGCTCGCTCCCACAGGGTTAATGCTGTACCTGTGGGAGCGAGCTTGCTCGCGATAGCGGTCCGAAGATCACGCAAGAGCGACCCGCCTTAGGCGTCGCCCTTGATCTCCTGATAACGCTTTTCCAGCTCCTGACGAATCTGCCGGCGCTGCTGAGCCTGGATGAAGCGGCGCTTGCTCTCGCTGTTATCCGGTTGCAACGGTGGTACGGAGGCAGGTTTACGCTGGTCATCCACCGCGACCATGGTGAAGAAGCAACTGTTGGTGTGACGCACCGAGCGTTCGCGGATGTTCTCGGTCACCACTTTGATTCCCACCTCCATGGAGGTGTTGCCGGTGTAGTTGACCGAGGCGAGAAAGGTCACCAGTTCGCCGACATGGATCGGCTCACGGAAAATGACCTGATCCACCGACAGGGTCACCACATAGCGGCCGGCATAACGGCTGGCGCAGGCGTAGGCCACTTCGTCGAGGTATTTGAGCAGGGTGCCGCCGTGAACATTGCCAGAGAAGTTGGCCATGTCGGGGGTCATCAATACCGTCATCGACAGCTGGGCGTTTCCGGGTTCCATAGCATTCTCACGGGTCAAGGCCAGGTTTGAGGGATGCACCTCTGCGGGTGCCTCGGCGGTTTTTTCAAACCAACAGTTATCGGGACGCCGGGTGCGGAGTCGCCGTCACGCCGGATCGATCTGTTTCCATATATTGCACCGCCTTTCTGCCAGAAGTCGCGGTGTTACCCTGCAAAAAGCCCTGACTTAAGGGCATTTCCTACGTGCAATTCCGATTTTTGTTCTGCTCGATCAGACTTTTCCTGCGGACGGGGATCGAGCAATGCCATCCAGGGAGTCTCACGCCATGCATGCCATCAGTTTCATTCAGGATCTGGCAGTGATCATGTTGATCGCAGGAGTGGTCACCGTGGTCTTCCATCGCCTGAAACAACCGGTGGTGCTGGGATACATCGTCGCCGGTTTCATCATTGGCCCGCACACCCCGCCATTCGGCCTGATCCATGACGAAGAAACCATCAAGACCCTGGCCGAACTCGGGGTGATATTCCTGATGTTCTGCCTGGGCCTGGAATTCAGCCTGCGCAAGTTGTTCAAGGTCGGTGCCACGGCATTCATCGCGGCATTCCTGGAAATCGTGCTGATGATCTGGATCGGCTACGAAATCGGTCGCTGGTTCGACTGGAACACCATGGACTCACTGTTCCTCGGCGCGATCCTGGCGATTTCCTCGACCACCATCATCGTCAAGGCGCTCAACGACCTGAAGTTGAAAAACGAGCGGTTTGCCCAGTTGATATTCGGGGTGCTGATCGTCGAAGACATCCTGGGCATTGGCATCATCGCGCTGTTATCCAGTATCGCTGTCAGCGGTACGGTCAGCTCCGGCGAAGTGTTTTCTACAGTCGGCAAGCTGTCGCTGTTCATGATCGTCGCATTGGTCATCGGTATTCTGATGGTGCCGCGGTTGCTGGCCTACGTGGCCAGATTCGACAGCAACGAAATGCTACTGATTACCGTGCTGGGCCTGTGTTTCGGCTTCTGCCTGCTGGTGGTCAAGCTTGAATACAGCATGGTCCTCGGGGCGTTCCTGATCGGCGCAATCATGGCTGAATCCCGGCAACTGCCGAAAATTGAACGCTTGATTGAACCGGTTCGTGATCTTTTCAGTGCGATTTTCTTCGTGGCCATCGGGTTGATGCTCGATCCGGCGATCCTGCTTCAATACGCTTGGCCAATCGCCGTAATCACCGTAGCCGTGGTGCTCGGCAAGATGTTGTCCTGCGGCCTTGGTGCATTTATCGCCGGCAATGACGGACGCACCTCACTGCGAGTCGGGATGGGTCTTTCACAGATTGGCGAATTCTCTTTCATCATTGCGGCACTGGGCATGACGCTGCAGGTCACCAGTAACTTTTTATACCCCGTGGCTGTGGCGGTTTCGGTGATCACGACCTTACTGACGCCCTATCTGATCCGTGCGGCTGATCCATTGTCGATCAAGCTCGCCGGTGTCATGCCAGAACGCCTGGGACGAGTGTTGGGGATGTACGGCGAATGGCTGCGCAGCATCCAGCCTCAGGGTGAGAGGGCGTTACTGGCATCCATGATTCGGCGGATTTTGCTGCAGGTGGGAGTCAATCTGGCGCTCGTGATCGCGATCTTCTTCTCGGGGGCATACTTCGCCGAACGTATGTCAGCTTACCTGCAAGGCTGGATCAGCGATCCAAGCTGGCAAAAGGCGTTGATCTGGGGTGGGGCGCTGCTGTTATCGCTGCCGTTTTTGATTGCGGCGTACCGCAAGCTAAAGGCACTGTCGATGTTGCTGGCGGAAATGGGCGTGAAGCCGGAGATGGCCGGGCGCCACACGCAGCGAGTGCGCCGGGTGATCGCCGAAGTGATCCCGATTCTGTCGTTGCTGGTGATCTTTTTACTGCTGGCAGCCTTGTCGGCCAGTATTCTGCCGACCAACAAGTTGCTGGTGCTGATCGCCGTGGTCGCGGCCGCCGTAGCGGCGCTGCTGTGGCGCTGGTTCATTCGTGTGCATACGCGGATGCAGGTGGCGTTGCTGGAAACCCTCGACAATCACAAAGAGTCGTCCGGGCATTGACCACCCTGCGGCGTTGACTGGGTCAGCTTTCCAGCCAGACGTCCCGTGCCCAGTGCCACACCGATTCCCAGGTTTCTTCGGCGATCAGCTCTTCTTCGGCTTGCCAAAGCACCACGGTGCCGTCTTCTTCGACGCAATAGTAGTCATCACCGTCCTGGCAGATCGGGATCAGGCTGCGATCGACGCCGGCGTCCCAGGCGTTGGCGGCAACGTCGGGCAGGTAGGTGTGGGATTGCGGGTCGGTCACGGTGACCGGTTCCAGGCTGCCGTAGACCACGTCGCTGACGGTCAGCAGAAACTCTCTGAAGACGAACGGAATGTCGATGAACAGTTGTTCTTCGATTTCGACCAGCAGGTCTTCGTCAGGCAATTCCAAGGGGACCGGTACCGGTTCGTTGGCTTCACGCAGTTGTTCGATGATTTCTTCCACGTCCGGGATCCTCTTGCTTGTATGGCGCGGTTTATATGGGGCGGTTTATACAGTAGCTCGCTATAGATGCAACCGCGAAATAGAAAACCCCGGCCTGAGCCGGGGTTTTGTTTACAGCAAGTGAAGTTCTACGCGGGATCAGCCGTTCTGGCGGATACCAGCCACCAGCCAAGGCTGGTTTTCGCCCTGTGCACGTTCCATGTTCCAGCTTTCGCTGAAGACTTCGCCCTGGTCGAAACGCGAGGTTTTCGACACGCCAGTGAAGGTCAGGGTAGCGATGGTCTTGTCGGCGCGATCGTCCACGCCGTCCAGTTGTACATTGAGGTTATCAATGTAGGTGGACTGGAAACCGTCACCCAGGTCAGCACGCTCACGCTTGAGGAATTCCAGCATTTGCGGGGTCACGAACTCGGCGATCTTGTCCATTTCGTTGGCGTCCCAGTGCTGTTGCAGGGACTGGAAGTGATTGCGAGCCGCTTCGACGAAGTTTCTTTCGTTGAACCAGGCTGGAGCATTGATCACTGGACGAGCGGCAACAGGCGCAGCCGAACCACCGAAGATCGAACCGCCGGCAGGCTTTTGTTCGAACGCTTCACGCTGCATCGGCGCATGACCGGCCGGAGCGTAATGCTCCTGCTGCTTGCGACGACGGGCGGCGATGAAGCGGAAGACCAGGAACGCGATAACCGCCATGATCAGGATGTCGAAGATCTGCATGCCCTGGAAGCCGTCACCCATGAACATGGAGGCCAGCAGGCCACCGGCCGCGATACCGGCCAGAGGGCCGAGCCAGCGCGAGGCGCCACCGGCCTTGGCGGCGGCGCCAGCGGCGCCGGCAGCACCAGCGGTCGCCGCAGCGCCGCCCATGCCTGGAGAAGAAGGAGCCATCTGGCTGGTCTGGTGTGTCGGCGCAGCGCCGGCGCTTTTGCCACCACCGAAGCGCTTGGCGGCATTGACGTCGAGACTCATCGTCAGGCCGATGCACAACGCCATGGCGATGCTAAGAAAACGTTTCATAAAGGGAATTCCCATTTGTGGAAGGCACGCGCGCCATGTTGCACAGCTGAAGTGTTACTGGCTAGCGGCAGAGTGTTTCGGGCTTTTGCCTGACAGGTTTCATTCAGCTTCAGTCAGCGCAATAGGGCCTTTTGACTTTGATATGTCAGATGAGTGGATAAGTTTTGTAGGACGGTCGCCTAGCGACGTAATGCCAGCATGACGACTCCGGCCGTGATCAGACCGATTCCGCCCCATTGACGCAGGTCGAGTTTTTCACCCAGCAGGACTACGCCAAGAACGGCCACCAGCACCACGCTGAGTTTGTCCACCGGGGCAACCAGTGACGCCGGACCGACCTTGAGTGCGCGGAAATAGCAGATCCACGACGCACCAGTAGCCAGACCGGACAACAGCAGGAACAGGTAGCTCTTTGCAGAGATCGATCCCAATGACTGATATTGGCCCGTGGCGTACAAAATCAAGGCCAGGCTGACCAATACCACTATCGTACGTAGCAGGGTGGCGAAGTCGGAATTGACGTTTTCGATGCCAACTTTCGCGAAAATGGCGGTCATCGCCGCGAATGCCGCCGATAACAGGGCCCAGAATGTCCAGGAAGAAAAAAAGCCTGAGCCCATCTCATCGCACCTTTAAATTCAGATATCGGCCTGGAGCCTGTCTACAACCTGTGGGAGCGAGCTTGCTCCCACAGAAAAGCTAGATCGCTTCCAGCTTGGCGTAACCCAGCATCAGCCACTTGCTGCCTTCGCTGAAGTTCACCTGCACCCGGGCCTGTGCACCGGCGCCCTCGAAGTTGAGGATCACGCCGTCACCGAAGATCGAATGGCGCACAGTCTGACCCAGACTGAAGCCGGTTTCCGGAATCTCGCTGCCGCTGAACAGGTTGCTGCCACTCATCGACTGGTTGCCACCGAACGGACGGCTGACGCTGTTGGACAACCGCACCTCCTGAATCAGGCCTTTCGGAACTTCGCGTACGAAGCGCGACACCTTGTTGTAGGTCTCGCTGCCATAAAGGCGCCGGGTTTCAGCATAGGTCATCACCAGGTTCTGCATGGCCCGGGTGATGCCGACGTAGGCCAGACGACGCTCTTCCTCAAGGCGGCCGGGTTCTTCCAGGCTCATCTTGTGCGGGAACAGGCCTTCCTCCATGCCCACCAGGAACACGTAAGGGAATTCCAGGCCCTTGGCGCTGTGCAGGGTCATCAGTTGAATGCTGTCTTCGTGCTCGTCGGCCTGCGTATCGCCGGCCTCCAGCGACGCGTGACCGAGGAACGCCGCCAATGGCGTCAGGTCTTCGTCTTCTTCGCTGTTTTCGAAGTTGCGCGCGGCGCTGACCAGTTCCTCGAGGTTTTCCACCCGGGCCTGGCCTTTCTCGCCTTTTTCCGCTTCGTGATAGGCGATCAACCCCGACTGCTCGATGACGGTCTGGGTCATCAGGTGCAGCGGCATTTCCATGCACTTGGCGGCGAGGTTCTCGATCAGCTCGATAAACGCGCCAAGGGCACCGGCCGCGCGACCGGTCAGGCCTTTGTTGGCCACCAGTTGGCGCATCGCTTCCCACATCGACACATCGCTGTGGCGCGCATGGTCGCGGATCGCTTCGACGGTTTTCTCGCCGATGCCACGGGCCGGCACGTTAATGACCCGCTCCAGAGCCGCATCGTTGCCACGGCCTTCGAGCAAGCGCATGTAGGCCATGGCGTTCTTGATTTCGGCGCGTTCGAAGAAGCGCTGGCCGCCATAGATGCGATAGGGAATGCGCTCGCGCAGCAAGGCTTCTTCCAGAACCCGCGATTGGGCGTTGGAGCGGTATAGAATCGCGATATCGCTGCGAGACAAGCCGGTTTTCAGCGCACTTTCGATGGTTTCGACAACGTAGCGTGCTTCGTCGTGTTCGTTGAAGGCGGCGTACAGGTTGATCGCTTCGCCGTCGCCGCCGTCTGTCCATAGCTCTTTGCCCAAGCGCCCGGTGTTATTGGCGATCAAGGCGTTGGCAGCCTTCAGGATGCCGGCGGTGGAGCGATAGTTTTGCTCCAGGCGAATGGTTTCGGCGTCCGGGAAGTCTTCGGAGTACTGGTAGATGTTCTCGATTTTCGCGCCGCGCCAGCCGTAGATCGACTGGTCATCGTCGCCCACCACCATCAGGCTGTCGCCACCCTTGGCCAGCAGGCGCAACCAGGCGTATTGCACGGCGTTGGTGTCCTGGAACTCGTCCACCAGAATGTGCCGGAAGCGCTTCTGATAGTGCGCCAGCAGCCCCGGATGGTCCCGCCACAGATCGAGAGCACGCAGCAGCAACTCGGAGAAGTCGATAACGCCTGCGCGCAGGCAAGCGGCCTCGTAGGCTTCATAAATGCCGCGCATGGTCGCCAGGAACAGGTCGCCGCTGGCTTGAATGTGTTGCGGACGCAGGCCTTCGTCTTTCTGCCCGTTGATGAACCACTGGGCCTGACGGGCCGGCCAACGCTGTTCGTCCAGGCCGAGCTCGCGGATCACCCGCTTGACCAGCCGTTGCTGGTCGTCGCTGTCGAGAATCTGGAACGTCTGGCTTAAGCCCGCTTCCTGCCAGTGCGCCCGCAGCAAGCGGTGCGCCAGGCCGTGGAAGGTGCCGACCCACATGCCGGCCGGGTTGATACCCATCAGCTGTTCGATGCGCTGGCGCATCTCGGCAGCGGCCTTGTTGGTGAAGGTCACCGACAGGATGGAGTGGGGCGAGGCGTTTTCGACCTGGATCAGCCAGGCGATACGGTGCACCAGCACTCGGGTTTTACCGGAACCAGCACCGGCCAGGACCAACTGACGACCCACGGGGGCTGCTACAGCCTGGCGTTGGGCATCGTTGAGGGAGTTCAGCAGAAGGGAGAGATCATCGCGCATCGGGGCATTCTAGGGGGCGGCGACACACCGGGCAAACTCCACTTTGCTTTAGCCGATGAAAGTTAAGTGAAGGACGACCGGTCGGTCATTGGCTGCAGGCGTTGGCGGGGCGTGTCCGTAGCGTTTTCAGGGGGATCGGCGGCTGAAAAAATTTGGCCATTTATTGATCTGCAGCAGTTTGGTCCGGGCAATTGCTTGTGTATGCTCCGAGCAGTTTCGGGCCCATGCTCATCATTATAAGAACAAGAACATCGCCTATGACCCTCAGCTTCGACCTGTCGGGCCCCATTGTGGAGCCCAGGGTCATCCGTAAACAGTACGCCATGGAAATGGCGGTCGAACGCACGCGCCTGTTGTATCAGGGCTCGCTGTTGCCCACGTTGTTCATGCTGATCAATGGCCTGGTCTGCGCCGGTTTGCTCTGGAGTCCGCAGCGCTATTTCCTGGTCAGTGTCTGGCTGGTGTGGTTATTGTCATTGGTGGCGTTGCGGGTGATTCAGGTCGCAGCCTTCGATTCGGCCATTCCCAATCGTCAGGCCCATCCCATTTGGCGACGGATGTTTTTGCTGGGCTCCGGCCTCACCGGTCTGACCCTGGCTGGTGCCGGCATCGCCCTGGTTCCCGCCGATAACTTCATTCAGCAAGCCTGGGTCTTCGGCCTCATCGGTGCCGCAGCGCTCTCGGCCAGTGTTGCTTATGCGGTCAGTTTGCCGGCCTTTCTGTCATTTACCTTGCCCTGCCTGTTGCCGGCCATCGCCTATATGTTTTGGGGGGCTGACGAACAGCAGCAAGGTTGGGGCTGGTTCGGGCTGATCCTGCTCGGTGCATTGAGCGTGGTTGCCTGGCAAGTCAATCGATTGATCGATCGGGGCTTGATGCGGCGCTTTCAGAATCAGGCGCTGATCGAGCATCTGCAGCAGGCACAAAGCTGCAGTGATCAGCTCAATCAGAAGTTGGCCAAGGAGATTGAACAGCGTCGACGTGCCGAGGATGAATTGCGAGAAATCCAGATCGACCTGGAAAACCGTGTCGCTCAGCGCAACCTGGAACTGGATGCCGCCAACCAGGCACTGAGCAAGAGTGAGGCGCGTCTGGCGCTGGCATTGAAGGCCAGCGAGTTGGGGTTGTGGGACTGGAATCTGCAAACCGACGAAGTCCATCACACGCAGATTCAGGAATTGTTCGGCCTGGAGCCGGAACAGGTCACGGCGATATTGCGTCACCTCAAGCCGCGCCTTCACCCCGAGGATCTTCCTGCGCTGAAACGGGCGCTGGTCGAGCATTTGAAGGGCCGCACCGAGGACTATCAAATCGAGTATCGCGTGCGGCATGGCGACGGCCACTGGGTCTGGATCGAGGACCGCGGGCGGGCGGTCGAGCGCGCCGAGAACGGCCGGGTGATTCGCATGGTCGGCACTCGCCGCGACATCAGCGTCAGCAAAGGCCTGGAAGAGCAGCAGCAACTGGCAGCGACCGTGTTCGAGGCGGCCAGCGAAGGGATCGTGATTTTCGATCCGAACTACGCCCTGATCGCGATCAATCAAGCCTTTAGTCGGGTGACCGGCTATGACATCGAAGACATGATCGGACGTAATGTCATTGAACTGCCATGCAGTCGCGATGCGCGTCGGCATTACGCCGCAATACATCAGGCGCTGGAACAGCAAGGCAGCTGGCAAGGCGAATTGGTGGAAACCCGCAAGAGCGGCGAGATGTATCCGCAATGGCTGCAACTGAATGCTGTGCGCGATACTCGGGGAAATGTCAGCCATATTGTGGGCTTTTTCGCCGATCTCTCAGCCCGTCGAGAATCCGAAGAGCGCATGCGCTATCTGACCCACTACGACGAACTGACCGGTCTGGCCAACCGCGCGATGTTTCGCGAACGACTCAGCGAGGCTCATCAACGAGTGCGACAGGGCGGTTATCGCAGCCTGGCATTGCTGCACATCAATCTCGATCGGTTCAAGCAACTCAACGACAGCCTCGGGCATGAAGTCGCCGATCAGTTGCTGCAGAAAATGGCCCGGCGGCTGGTGAATGCATTGCCTGAAGCAGACACCATCGCGCGCCTTTCCGGTGATGAGTTTGCCGTGCTGTTCAACGCTTACGGCAACCTTTCGAGCCTGGCCCGGGTGGCGACTCGCCTGGCGAGCAAGTTGCGTTTGCCGGTGACCATTGAGGGGCATGAACTGGTGGTCAGCGTGTCGATGGGCATCAGCTTGTTGCCGGACAGCGCCCGGGAAATTTCTGCATTGGTCAGTCAGTCGAACATGGCCATGCAGCACGCCAAACACCTGGGTGGTGATAATTTCCAGTTTTATACCGACAGTTTGCAAGCCAGCACGCTGGAGCGTTTACAGCTGGAAAACCACTTGCGCAAAGCCATCGAAGACAAACAACTGAAGGTGTTTTACCAACCGAAACTGTGCCTTGCTACGGGCAGGTTGAATGCCGCTGAAGCCTTGGTGCGTTGGGATCATCCGACCATGGGCCGTGTGCCGCCGGGGGATTTCATCGGCCTGGCTGAAGAAACCGGATTGATCGGCCCGATCGGTGAGTTCGTGCTGCGTCAGGCCTGCTGGCAAGCCTGTGAGTGGCAGCGGCAGGGGCTTGAAGCGATTCGAGTGTCGGTCAACTTGTCGGTGCATCAATTGCGCCAGGGCAAATTGGTCAGCCTGGTGCGACAGGTGCTGGAAGAAACCGGGCTGGCACCGCATCTCCTGGAGCTGGAACTCACCGAAAGCCAGTTGCTGGACAGCGTCGAGCACATCATCGCAACCTTCCAGCAATTGCGTGATCTCGGGGTGAAACTGGCCATTGATGATTTTGGCACTGGCTACTCATCCCTGAGCTATCTCAAGCGGATCCCGGTGGATTACGTGAAGATTGATCAGGCGTTTATCCGTGGCTTGGGTGAGGGCGCCGAGGATGCGGCGATCACCCGGGCGATCATTGCCATGGCTCATGGCCTGTCTCTGAAGGTCGTGGCGGAAGGGGTGGAGCGGGGAGAACAGCTTGAGTTTTTGAAAGCCGAGCGCTGCGATGAAGTACAGGGCTATTTGATCAGTCGCCCGGTTGAGGCCGAGACATTGGCGGGTTTACTGCACACGCAAGCCGCAAGCTGACGAGGATACGTAAGGCGCTTTTGTCCATTTAAACGCGCACTCGGCGCACCTGGACAGGCGCCATGAGTGCTACATGAAGCGCGGGCACCTGAAATCGAGGGATTCGGTTACGCATTGAGCAGGCAAAAAGCCGATTCATGTAGTATAACTACAAGCGTGCTACATCACCGGCACCTGCCAATAACAAAGAGTCCAGCCCCTTGAACCTGCTGCAACACATCGCCCAGTCTCGCCACCTGTTACGCAAGTCGGAGCTCAAGGTCGCCGACCACGTGCTGCTCGATCCTGCGGCCGTGATGCACAGCTCCATGGCTGACCTGGCCCACAGCGTGGGCATCAGCGAACCGACCATCGTGCGTTTTTGCCGTGCCATCGGTTGTTCCGGCTTTCAGGACCTGAAGCTGAAGCTGGCCCAGAGCCTGGCGGCAGGTGCGAGTTTCGGCCAGTTTGCGATCCACGAAGACGATTCGGTCGCCGACTACAGCCTGAAAATCTTCGACACCACCCTGCATACCCTGATGGAGGTTCGCGAGAAGCTCGATCCGCTGGAATTGCAGCGGGCAGTGACACTGATGTCCCAGGCCCAGCGTGTCGAGTTCTACGGCTTCGGCGCCTCGGGTGCGGTTGCGGCGGACGCCCAGCACAAGTTCTTCCGTTTGCTGCTGACAGCAGCGGCTTATTCCGACCCGCACATGCAGGCGATGTCGGCCGTAACGCTCAAGCCAACCGACGTGGCGATCTGCATTTCCCAGTCCGGGCGCTCCAAGGACCTGTTGATCACCGCCAACCTGGTGCGTGAAAGCGGTGCCTCGTTGATTACCTTGTGCCCGAGCCAGACGCCATTGGCCGAGCTGTCTACGGTCAATCTGGCGATCGATGTGCATGAAGACACTGAAATCTATACGCCGCTGACTTCGCGGATCGCCCACCTGGTGGTGATCGATGTGCTGGCGATGGGCGTGGCCATGGCCCGTGGCCCGAGCCTGGTCAACCACCTCAAGAGCGTCAAGCGCAGCCTGCGCAGCTTGCGGTTGTCGCCCAAGTCGGTGAAAGCGCTGGACGACTGACGTCGTCGTAAGGTCGTTCCGACCTTAATCGCGAGCAGGCTCGCTCCCACAGGGTTCAGTGCTGTAAATGCAATTTGTGCAGCGCTCGAGATCCATTGTGGGAGCGAGCTTGCTCGCGATGGCGGCCTAGAATACACCGCAACTTTCATCAGCCTGTAACGCCCGAGCCGCCAAACCGTCATCCCCCGCGCCTATCTTGAAACTCCCGTACTCGCCTTGGGAGACTCGAAATGGCCATGCCCTACGAAGAACGCAACAGCGCTGTCAGAACCCGTCGTCAGCAAGAAGATCAGCGCCGCATGGAATTCCGCCGCGCCATCGAAGATCGCTGCGAACGCCGTCAGCTTCTGGCCGAAATTGGCGATTTTCCGGAGTTGGAACTCAACTTCTGGCAGGCATCTGCCTCGACTTCCCGTCGAAGCGCTCAGCCAGCGCGCTGATCTGAAGCCGTTCGCTACGGATAAACGCCAGGAAGGCGTGCGCCACCGGTGACAGGCGTTTCGCCTTGGCCTGCACCAGGCACCAACTGCGAAACAGTGGCAGCTCCTCGACCGGTAGCTCGATCAGTCCACCGGTTGCCAGCTCAAGGCTCAGGGCGTGGCGCGTCAACAGCGCAACGCCCAGGCCTGCCAGTACACATTCGCGCTGAGCTTCGGCAGACGAGACTTCCTGAGTCTGGTTGAAGTGCACGCGCTTCTCCTTGAAGTATTCTTCGCACGCAAGCCGCGTCCCCGAGCCGGGTTCGCGCAGCAGAAGGGTGTAGGGCTCGAGATCCTGCAGGCGCAGCGGCCCCATATGACACAGCGGGTGATCCGGTGGCGCCACGGCGACGATCGGGTTGTTCAGGAACGGCAGGAATTCCAGGCCCATGTCCTGCGGCACCATGGACATGATCACCAGGTCGTCGCGGTTGTCCGACAGGCGCCGAATGACCTGGCCACGATTGACCACCGTCAATTGCAGGTTCACTTCCGGGTGCTGGCGTTTGAACGCGGCAAACAGATGCGGTACGAAGTATTTGGCGCTGGATTCGATCGCCAGTTTCAGTTGCCCCTGCAACGAGCCCTGCATGTCCGACAGCTGCATGTCGAGGTTTTCCAGGCGCCCGAAAATATCCCGACTGGCCCGCTGTAACGCTTCAGCCGCTTCGGTCATGTAGAGTTTTTTGCCGACGTAATCGAACAAAGGCTGGCCAATCAGCTCTTCAAGTTGACGAATCTGCAGGCTGACGGCAGGTTGTGTGAGCGACATTTCCTCGGCCGCACGGCTGTAGGACCGCAAATCACAGACCTCGTTGAAGATCTGCAATTGCCGTAAAGTCATACGCATCAATGACTTACGCATTATCTGGTCACTCTCGTCGCTGGCTGGTGAATCAACTATAAGTCTTTACTTATGCACGACCCAATTTTTATTCATTTTTGTTAATCCCTTGTGGGCGCTAGTGTGGACCTGCGACCAAACTGAAACATTTGGTCACTCGTCGACCTGGTCTAGCAGGTCGTGGGTACACCGGCTCAAGGGAACCTCCAAGTGATAACAAAGATCCTGATCGCCAACCGTGGTGAGATTGCCGTACGAATCGTACGTGCCTGCGCCGAAATGGGGATTCGCTCGGTCGCGATCTACTCCGACGCCGACCGTCATGCCCTGCACGTAAAGCGTGCAGATGAGGCCCACAGCATTGGTGCCGAACCTCTGGCCGGTTACCTGAACCCGCGCAAGCTGGTGAACCTGGCGGTGGAAACCGGCTGTGATGCGTTGCACCCAGGCTACGGATTCCTTTCGGAAAACGCCGAACTGGCGGAGATCTGCGCCGAGCGCGGAATCAAATTCATTGGTCCATCGGCTGAAGTCATTCGCCGCATGGGCGACAAGACCGAAGCCCGCCGCAGTATGATCAAGGCCGGCGTCCCGGTTACACCGGGCACCGAAGGCAACGTGTCGGGCATCGAAGAAGCCCTGACCGAAGGTGATCGCATCGGTTACCCGGTGATGCTCAAGGCCACTTCCGGTGGTGGCGGCCGCGGCATTCGTCGCTGCAACAGCCGTGAAGAACTTGAACAGGCTTTCCCACGGGTCATTTCCGAGGCCACCAAGGCTTTTGGTTCGGCGGAAGTGTTCCTGGAAAAATGCATCGTCAATCCGAAGCACATCGAAGCGCAGATTCTTGGCGACAGCTTCGGCAATGTGGTGCACCTGTTCGAGCGTGACTGTTCGATCCAGCGCCGCAACCAGAAACTGATCGAGATCGCCCCGAGCCCGCAACTGACCCCGGAACAGCGCGCCTACATCGGCGACCTGTCGGTGCGCGCAGCCAAGGCCGTGGGTTACGAGAACGCCGGCACCGTGGAGTTCCTGCTCGCCGAGGGCGAGGTGTACTTCATGGAGATGAACACCCGGGTGCAGGTGGAACACACCATCACCGAAGAAATCACCGGAATCGACATTGTCCGCGAGCAGATCCGCATTGCCTCCGGCCTGCCGCTTTCGGTGAAGCAGGAAGACATCCAGCACCGTGGTTTCGCCCTGCAATTTCGGATCAACGCCGAAGACCCGAAGAACAACTTCCTGCCGAGCTTCGGCAAGATCACCCGTTACTACGCCCCCGGCGGCCCTGGCGTGCGCACTGACACGGCGATTTACACCGGTTACACCATCCCGCCGTACTACGACTCGATGTGCCTGAAACTGGTGGTGTGGGCGCTGACCTGGGAAGAGGCGATGGACCGTGGCCTGCGCGCCCTGGACGACATGCGCCTGCAAGGGGTCAAGACCACCGCCGCGTACTACCAGGAAATCCTGCGTAACCCGGAATTCCGTAGCGGCCAGTTCAACACCAGCTTCGTTGAAAGCCACCCTGAACTGACCAACTACTCGATCAAGCGCAAACCCGAAGAGCTGGCCCTGGCCATCGCCGCCGCCATCGCCGCCCACGCAGGCCTGTGAGGAATAGAACAATGTCCAAGAAAATTCATGTAACCGACACGATCCTGCGCGACGCCCACCAATCGCTGCTCGCGACCCGCATGCGCACCGAAGACATGCTGCCGATCTGCGACAAGCTCGACAAAGTCGGCTACTGGTCGCTGGAGTGCTGGGGCGGCGCAACGTTCGACGCCTGCGTACGTTTCCTGAAAGAAGACCCGTGGGAGCGTCTGCGCCAACTGCGCGCCGCGCTGCCTAACACCCGCCTGCAAATGCTGTTGCGCGGCCAGAACCTGCTGGGCTACCGCCACTACAGCGACGACGTGGTCAAAGCCTTCGTCGCCAAGGCAGCGGTCAACGGCATCGACGTGTTCCGCATCTTCGATGCCATGAACGACGTGCGTAACCTGCGCGTGGCCATCGAAGCGGTGAAAGCCGCCGGCAAACACGCCCAGGGCACCATCGCCTACACCACCAGCCCGGTGCACACCATCGAGGCCTTCGTGAACCAGGCCAAGCAAATGGAAGCCATGGGTTGCGATTCGGTGGCGATCAAGGACATGGCCGGTTTGCTGACCCCGTACGCCACCGGCGAACTGGTCAAGGCATTGAAAGCCGAGCAGTCGCTGCCAGTGTTCATTCACTCCCACGACACCGCTGGCCTGGCTGCGATGTGCCAGATGAAGGCCATCGAAAACGGCGCCGATCACATCGACACCGCGATCTCCAGCTTCGCCTGGGGCACCAGCCACCCGGGCACCGAGTCGATGGTCGCCGCCCTTAAAGGCAGCGAGTTCGACACCGGTCTGAACCTGGAGCTGCTGCAGGAGATCGGTCTGTACTTCTACGCCGTGCGCAAGAAGTACCACCAGTTCGAAAGCGAATTCACCGCCGTCGACACCCGTGTTCAAGTCAACCAGGTACCGGGCGGGATGATTTCCAACCTGGCCAATCAGTTGAAAGAGCAGGGCGCACTGAATCGCATGAGCGAAGTGCTGGCCGAAATTCCGCGTGTTCGTGAAGACCTCGGCTTCCCGCCGCTGGTGACCCCGACTTCGCAGATCGTCGGCACCCAGGCGTTCTTCAACGTGCTGGCCGGCGAGCGCTACAAGACCATCACCAACGAAGTGAAGCTGTACCTGCAAGGCGGCTACGGCAAGGCGCCGGGCACCGTGAACGAACAACTGCGTCGCCAGGCCATCGGCAGCGAAGAAGTGATCGACGTTCGCCCGGCCGATCTGCTGAAGCCGGAAATGGCCAAGCTGCGTGCCGACATCGGCGCACTGGCCAAGTCTGAAGAGGACGTGCTGACCTTCGCCATGTTCCCGGACATCGGCCGCAAGTTCCTCGAAGAGCGTGCTGCGGGCACCCTGACACCTGAAGTGCTGTTGCCGATTCCTGAAGCCGGCGGCGTCGCCTCGGCTGGTGGCGAAGGCGTACCGACTGAGTTCGTCATCGACGTTCACGGCGAAACCTACCGCGTCGACATCACCGGTGTCGGCGTCAAGGCTGAAGGCAAGCGTCACTTCTACCTGTCCATCGACGGCATGCCGGAAGAAGTGGTGTTCGAACCGCTCAATGAATTCGTTGGCGGCGGCAGCAGCAAGCGCAAGCAAGCCACTGCACCGGGTCACGTCAGCACCACCATGCCGGGCAACATCGTCGACGTGCTGGTCAAGGAGGGCGACACCGTCAAGGCAGGCCAGGCCGTGTTGATCACCGAAGCGATGAAGATGGAAACCGAAGTCCAGGCGGCCATCGCCGGTAAAGTCACCGCCATTCACGTGGCCAAGGGCGACCGGGTGAACCCGGGCGAGATTCTGATCGAGATCGAAGGCTGAGTTAACAGCCGCGATAACAACGTTTTAAACCTCGGGGGGGCATGTGCTCCCCTTTTTTTGTGCGCCCAGCATGGGCGCAATCTTGCGGGTGAAAGTCCCGTCGTAAGCTGACCACAGCGAACGAAGTGAAGCGCAACTGCATGAGGGCGACCGAGTGTGGGGAGGAAGCGTGAATCGAAACCGCGAGCCGATGGACAAGAACCGGATATAAGGCGAAGCCGATCAGGGCGAGCGAGCAAAAGATCGCGAAGCTCTTGTGGTCAAGGATCAGGCTGCGTAAATCAAGATCGCGAAGCTCTTGTGGTCAAGGATCAGGCTGCGTAAATCCG